>JBFJHN010000008.1:0-13992 GCA_041613275.1 Candidatus Krumholzibacteriia bacterium
AGGTCGGGGTGGGCGCATCGCTCGCCGGAAGGTCCATGCCAGTCCCCGGCGTGGTGCCGTTACACGCGCCCGCCAGCACGTTGATCTGCGCGTCGTCCCGTCCCCAGTTCAAGGTGCCCCCGGCGTTGGTCGCCAGGATAAAGCCGTTCCCCAGCGCCCCGGGCGCCGGCAGCTTATACGCAAAATTCGTTGACTGCGCTTGCGCCTCGATGGACGAGTAGTTCGTCCCGGACCCCGACGGCTCGTAGAACTTCACCTTGCGCGCCGTCCCGTTGTTCGTCAGCCCGACGTCCGCGCCGTTGAAGGTGAACTCGTTGCCCGTCGAGTACGAGAGACAGGCATCGGCACCCGTCGGGTTCGCCTCCCAGCAGACTTGCTCGGCGTTGCTCAAGCGGACGACGCCGGTATCGGCCGGGTCGGCCCCGAACGCGATACTAGCCCCGAGGTCGAGCGTGCACTCCGTGCCCGTACAGGCACAGGCCATATCGGCCCCACAGTCAACGGAGAAGGCGCGTCCCTGGGGCGTGCCGCCCTGCTTGATCTCGACGCCGGGCGGGTATGTAACCGACGATGGTTGTCCCCACGCCCCGCGCCCGAGCAGCGCGCCCACCACGGTGACGAGCGCCGCAACGCGCCAGCCGCGCGTCATGTCGCTAGCTCCAAAAAGCGGATACTCTGGCCCGCGGTGTCTGAGATCGCGAACACCGACAGCCCGGGACCAATCATCTCGGCCCAGGCCCCGCCGGCGCCGAGTTCGACGAACCCGTTCGCAACGGTGACGCCCGCGGAGAAGCCGAGCACGATCAACCCGGTGTTACTAAGCCGCGCCTGCACTTGAATCCGGCGCCGCCCGGAGAGCGCCGTCGTCGGCACCGCGACGGCCGACGTCCCCACCGTGAGTACGGCATGATTCTCGGCGCCGTAGACCGTGACGGTCGGCATCGGCCGCGCGTCCGAGAGCAGATCGGTGCCTGCTCCCACCCCGTCGGCGGCGATGAGGATCTTTCCCGCGGGGGCGTGTCCCCCGGCAGGAAGAAGGTCAGCGACAGTGTCCTGCGAGGCGCCGGCGCCGTCTTTGTATGTAAGCGTCTCCAGCGGCACGGCTTCCGCCTCCGTGGAGCGCGGTTAGTCCGTCTTGAGCCGCAGGTCGCCGTCCTGGAACTCGGCACTCTGCGTATCGTTCACCTGCAGTGTCGCCGAGAGCGCGCCCTTCATGAGGACGACGGCGTTGTCGACGTCCCGAATGGAGAAGTGCGTGATCGGCGTCCAGTTCCCGCCCGAGGCGGGCCCGAACGTGATCGTCGCCTTGTTCGAGATCCGTGTGGCCGTCCCGTCGGTGTCGTTGACGTTGAACTGCGTGTTCGTTGCCGCATTGATGTCGGTGGCAATGGTCTGGTGCGCGTACCCGAACGTCGCGGGATGCAGCGCGGTCGTGCCGTCTTCGCCCGGGTCGGCCGTGTGCAGCCGCACCTCCAGACTGGTCGGCGGCGTGGGCAGCGCCGTTCGCTTGGTGAGATACTGCAGGATCGCCAGCTCGAAGGCATTGGTGAAATCAGCCATGGATGCGTACTCCCTTGGCGGCGTCCACGCCGCGTGGCTCGCGAGGTCATCTCACGAGCACGGCACATCCTAGCGCGTCACCCGGGGAGGAGTCCAGCGATTGTCAGCGCGTCGCGTCGGGAACGAGCAGCTCGGCGTAGGGACTGCCGGCAACAAGGACGGTCCCATCGTCGTGGACAAGCACGTAGAGCGGGGGGTCAGTGGCGATTTCGATCACTTCCCGCCCCCGCTCGTCGCCGGTGACGCTGACAATCCGGTCCCGGAACCGCCGCAGCTGCCCCCCGCGGTCGGTCGGTGCCATGACGGCGACGGCCCGGTGCCCCGGCCGGGACAGGACCACGCCCACCGCGTCCTGGACCGGGAAGGCCCGCTCGTCCCCCGCCGCGTCCGTTTGGGCAATGACCGCGGGCGGGGACGTGTTCGTGACCGCCCGCCATGTGTAGCGCTCGGTCACGCGGTGCCTCCCTGGGGATCCGATTCGAACGCCGCGATCTCGATCTGCAGCGCGCGGTAGGCGACGCGGCGCTCCGCCTGCCGGGCGGGTCCGTCGGCGTAGCTCGCCTCGCCGAATCGCCGAACGGCGCGGTAGAACTGCCGCCGCGTGCACCCGAGGGCGGCGTCCACGCCGGTGGGCTGCGGGGACAGGCTCATCGCCTCGTAGAAGATGGCATCGGCCGCCGCCCGGTCCGTCTCGTGTGTTTCGTAGAGCCGATCATGGACCAGTCCCGGGCCGCTCCAGCGCGGGTCGGTCGGCGCGTGAATCGTCCAGAGCGCCCGCGGAATCGACGCGAAGTCGGTGATGAACCCCTCGGGAACGACAATCGGCGCCCCGTGATGCGCGGATCCCGTGTACGTCACCGGCGCCACGACCACCCACCAGTCGCGCCACTGCTCGACGCGGATGCGCCCGATGAACTGGGGGGATGCGACAGGCGGCACGTGGGCACCCTCGGGTCAGTATTCGAAGAACCGGTAGTACAAGATGCGGGGATCTTTCTCTCCTCCAAGCACCGTCTCGTCGACGGACGCCTGGTAGCGAAGGAACGGCTGCGCCCCGAACCCGGTCGTCGCGCCGATGAACTCCCCGTTGTAGACGACCAGGGGCGTGGCGGCGGAGTACCCACCGACGTCGGCATCCTGGAGCCCAGCGATCGGTCCTGCTTCGTCGGCGCTCGTCGGCAGAGTGTACCCGGCCGCGACGCCGATCCAGAACTGGATCCCGTCGTGCGCGCGCGACGGGACGGAGCCGGTCGGCTTGTCGTCGAAGTACGCGACCAAGTTCGCGAGCCCTGTCGGAGGCGATGTGGCGACGTACAACTTGAGTTGCTTGCGCCACGCGAACGCCTTGGCGCCGCTTCCCGGGGCGGGCACGGTGAGCTGGTCGTTGAGATCCGCCGTGTCGTTGTCGGCGAGCTTGTGGTAGATGTTCCCGCCCGACACGGTCGTACCGTCGGCGGGGCTGGGCGCGCCGTCGGACCCACCGTGGAAGGACCGAATCTCGACGTTGGCTGCCACGCGCTACTTCCGTCGGATCGCGTCGGCGCGCACGGCGCGGCTGCGCCGCGGGACGCCCCGACCGGGCCCACTCTGTGTCGGGTCGCTTGGCGACTGCCGGGCGAACGTGCCGTTGCGTACCAGCGCGTCCGCCTTTTCCGCGTCCTGCAGCAACAGCCCCTCGCCGGGGAAGTAGGTCACCCCAGCCACACGGGAGCGCTTGACGCACACGAGTGGAATCTTGCGTGCCATGGCGTGAGCATACCGCACTGCCCCCGGAACGTGCAACGGGGCGCCGCCTCCGAAGAGGGGCGCCCCGTCTCGCCTGGTGGGCTACTGCACGCCTGCCGGCGCGCCCAGACGCTTAGACGTTGTACAGCTCGGCGAGCGTGTGCTCCGTCTTGTTGAACCCGTTGAAGGTGAACCGGCGCATGACCACCATCGCGACCTGATCGGTCTCGATGATGTCCCGTCCCTTGATCCGCGGGAGCCGGTAGTCGCCGAAGAGGAACTGATCCCGGTTGACGAGGTAGACCGCCGTCCGGTCGGTCGCCGTGACACCGGCGGCCGTGCCGTTGACGTCGAGATCCTCGCGGACGACGTCCGACGGGATGATGGGCAGTCCGAAGACCGACCCCATCTGGCCGGTGATGACCGTGGCCTGCGGGCCGATCTTGTCCAGCGTCGTGACGAGCTGGTTGCCCTGGTCATCCTTCATGGTGAGCATCCGGTTGTAGCCGAGGGCCGAGGTCACCAGCACGGAGGTCTGGTTGGCGAGGCCCATGGCGTACTTCCCGGCCAGGATCTTGAGCGCCATGATGTCGGCCTCGGTGATGACCTTCGCCGTCACACAGGCCGCCCGCGCCGGCGACGTCTGTCCCCGGATGATCTTGCGGTAGCCGTTGAAGGCCGCGATGTGGTCCTTGGCCCACGCTGCCGCGACCCGGTCCGCGTCCAGCGCCGTGCCGGAACCGGCCGCCACGTCTCCGTTCACCTGCGCGTCTTCCTCCGCGTAGAGCAGGGTGGAGACCAGCTCGTCCTCGAAGTACGGCATGGCGGCGATGATGGAATCCTCGCGCGTCTCTTCCGAGACCACGATGCGGTGTCCGACCTTGGCGGCTTCGAGCCGCAGCCGGCCGACGCCCGGATCGGTCGGCCCCGTCGGGGACGTCGAATCGAACGTCGCCGGAACGGCCTTCGCCGCGTCGGTGTAGTCGTTCGCGCCCGACCGCTCGGGCACGATGTAGGACCGCCCGCGCAGCCCCTGGAACGGCAGGTACATGACCGGTTCGGTCATGGGCATCCGTCGGTGGAGCGCGCCGAGCCGCCGTCCCAGCTCCACCCGACGGTGCAGCGAGGCCGACCACCCGTCGGGCACCCAGACGTTCATCGACTCGCCGCTCCCGGCGCCGATGCCCGCCTTGTACTGCTCCCGGAAGTACGGGTGCGTGCGGACGAGGTTCTGGAAGTACCGCGACTCCGTCACCGGAACCGGGCGCCCCGTGTCGTCCGTGATGGCGTGCCGAAGCACGTAGAGCGTGTCGAGATGCCTATGCACCTCGCGCACCTCGGGATCGTCGCTGACGAACCGGTGCACCGTACGGACCGGGGTGCCCTTCAGCTTGCTGCCGGCCCCCGACATGCGGCCATGGTCGTCGTAGTCGTCCCGCGCGAACTCTCCCAGACGATGCGCCTGCATGTCTGCGAGTTCGGTCCGCGCCTGATCCACCTGCTCTCGAAGCCGGCGAATCTCATCGTCCTTCTCGGTGTCGCGCTGCTGCGCGTCGAGCTGTGCCTTGCGGGCGCGCAGCGCGTGCACCCTGGCCGACAGCCGTTCCGCTGCTTGTGTCTCTGCCATTGATGTCTCCTAGCGCAGGGCGTCCGCCCGAAGCGCCAACTCGTACGTCAGGCCGCGTTGCTCGCGGCCTCGATCTCCGCCGTCTGATCTTCGATCAGGGCGTCGACCGCGTCTCGAAGGTCGTTCACCGTCTCCGACAGTCCGGTCAGCGTGGTGATCGACTGCCTGAGCGAAGTGACCTCCGCCTTGCAGCTCTCGATCTCCTCGTTGAGCGCGATCATGCCGTCACGCAGCCCCGCGAGTACGTGCAGAACCGGCTGTCCGTCCGATCCCGTCGCCTCTCCCGCGCCTGCCTGCTTGGTTGGAGCCTCTTGGGCCGCAACGCCCATCCGGGCGTACAATTCCTGGGTCGTCATGCTTCTGGCCTCCTCGTATGGTGGAACCGCTAGAGAAAAATCGTCTTGCAGGTGCGCCGCGAGATGCACGTACGCACTGCGATGCTCCGCGTCCGACAAGTCGGCCCGAGCGTCGTCCTGAAAGAGCGCGGCGACACCCGATCGACATCCGCGAGCATTGGTCACGAGCGCTCCGTCTTCGACCGTGTGATGCGGAATCCGATAGGCAGCAAGGTCCGTCGCGCCGTCTCGGACGTACGTGAATCCTGCCGCGAAGCGACGAAGATCCACGGTGCCGTCATCGGTGGTCGCCCACGTCTTGAGCGCTGTCCGCGCGGCGCGTGCATCCCACGCCGCATCGACATCTTGGATAGGGTACTTGACGTACGGGACGGCGCCGCGTGCCTGCAGCTCCGCGTCGGCCGCAGGAAGCGCCGTCCGTGGCGCTGCCCCCGGCATGCCGGCCGGAACCGACACGCTCAGCCCGCGCGCGCGGCAGAGCTGCACGAGCTGCTGGTCGGAGAACCGCTGCGACGGGGTGTCGAGCAGGTGGACCGAGCGAAGCTGGCCGCCACCGTCGATCTCGAAGAGCGCGTCGTTGCACGCGGGGACGCTGACCAACGAGATTTCCAGAAGATCGAGCCCCGTGATGTTGTACCGGCCGTCCTCGTCGACGTCGCCGGGCGCCGTCTCCAAGAACCCGATGGACATCGCGCGAATGATGCGCTGCCGCACGAGCGCCCGGGCCTCGTCCGCCGCCGTCGTCGAGTGCCCGATCCGGCCAGTGACGAAGAGCCCGTTGGCGCGCAGGTCGAGGACAGGAAAGGTGCCCACCGGGCGGTCGGGGTCGTGCTGGTAGAGCATCACGGGGTTGCGCGCGTAGGTTTCGAGCGCGCCCACAAACGCCTTGGGCTGCACGATCTCGTTGTACCGATCCACGCTCGGACGGCTAGCGTACCCACGGAACTCCAGCGCACCATCGACGTCGCGGAGTTCGAGATCCGGCACGATGACCGACTTGATCTTGCCCTCGTACAACTTGGTTGTGCGCGCCGGCACGGTCGAAGACGCCATGCCGGACGGGGCAGCCAACGCGGGGTCGACGATCACCTGACTGGTGGCGTCGCACACGTCGCGTGTCTGGATTCGCATCGCGTCGGCATTCTCGCTGCGAAAATCCGCGCTTGTCAAGGAGCACGCGCGCTGACAATCGGGCGCGTGCGTGCGCGCGACGCTACGAGGAGCGGCGACGCAGACGCGCCTGCGCCGTCCGCAGCGCCCGAAGGCGGATGGCGCGCGCCCGATCACTGTCCACGTCTGCGGGCGTTGTCGCTGCGGCCGGCGGCGGCGCCGCATCGCCGGACGGGGTGGGAACCGTGTCGATTCTCGCACCGATATTGGCGGTCGGGCTGTCGATCGGGACCGTTGCCGTGCTGTCCCACGCCACGTCGCCCCACGCGAACTTCTTCCAGCCCGCGTGGGGGAAGACGTACGCGATGGCGGCGTTCAAGGGGACGCGAGACAGGACCAAGAGCCGCAGCGTCTGGGCACGAGCGAGGTCGGTCTGCACGTCGTCCTGCAGCGCGGGGACGCTCCGCAAGTCGGGGGTCAGCACGTAGTCTGAGTTGAACGCCGGGACGAAGTCCCGATTGAACGCCGACAGGATCCGGTTCACGTAGACGGTGACGGTGTTCCGGTAGAACTGCTTGATCTGCTGCTCGACACCCGCCGAGCGCGCGGTCGTCTGCTCGGTGGAGAACAACCCCGCCACGGCGAACGGCACGCCGAACACCGCGAGGATCTCGTCCCGGCTCATTCGCCGCCCGGACAACCAGTCGAGATCCTTCGGGGACACGGCGATCTGGCGGTACTTCAGCCCGTGCGTGAGGAGCATGACCTCCCCCGCGCGCTCTTTGCCGCGGGACAGGTGGCGCGAGATCATCCGGCGCAGACGAGTGATCTGATCGTCATCGAGGGGCTGATCGGTTTCCACCGACCCCCCGGGCCACGCGCCCTTCTGCAAGAAGTTGGTGTTCCAATCCAGAGAGAACGTGTCCACGTCGATCGCGCGGCGGGCCGCCGAAATGGGCGCCAGCCCGCGGAAATCGTCCGTCGGATTGGGCAGCTTGATGTGACAGATTTGTTCAGGCGCGAAGCGCACGTCCGTCCCAAACGAGCCGGTGAAGACGTACTCGCGCACCTTGCGCTTTGGGTCGGGCTTGACGTGTACGCGCGCCGGATTCAGGACGTACAGCTCGCGTGGGCGCGACTCGCCACGCGGCGCGACCTTCTCCACGAAGGCATCCCCAGACAACGCCAGGCTTTGCACGATCTTCTCGACGAACTCATCGCCGCTCTCGTACGGGTTGGGGCGGCGCAGCAGCGTGTAGAGCGGATCGTCGTCGCGCGCGAGCGGGTCAGCCTCGCTGATTCGAGACCGGAAGGCGATGTCGATGGGAATCTGCGCGCACGCCGTCGAGAGCCGGTTGACGGCAATGTACACCCACGTCGTCGACTGCCCATACTTCTTGAGCATGGTATCGACCGATTCGCCCTGTTTGATGACCGTGCCGATGGTGTCCGCGATCTCGTCCCGGAACAGGGCAAACGTCGCCGACGCCTTGGTCTCGGGCGCGGTGACCGTGCGCGGAGGCGCGTCCGCCGTGGGCGCCGGGGGGGCCTTCTGCTTGGGTTGTCGCTTTCGCGTCGGCACGCCGGCCCTCGTTCTAGCAGATTGTCAGCCGAACCCGCCAGCAATCACGGCGGGGGCGGGCGCCGCCGCTTCCTCCCCCACGGCGAGTTCCCCCACGGCGAGGGCGGACGGTTCTTCTTCCGCGCGTCGCGCTTCCAGTCGCGGTTGTAGTCCGGGCGGCGATCCCGCATCCGATCCCGACGGATCATGGCGGGAATGGGGTTGCGACGGTACGACGCCCGCTTGGCCTCGCGCACACACGTCCGGCACATGCGCCGCGTCGGCGCCCCCGGCGGGGTGTACACGTTGTCTCCGAAGAGCGGGTGCCCCCGATCGCAGTATTGCTTGGCCGCGTTCTGCGCCGTGATCGACGCACCACGCGCCGTGTTCTCCTGCCCCGTAACGACTGTCAGGTGCCCGGGAAACACACAGGCGCGCTGCCGGCAGATGTGATCGAGCACCCCGTCGGGCGGGATGGCGTCGACCAGCGCCTCCCAGCACACCCGGTGCCCCAGCAGCGCCCGGCCGTCCTGCCAGTATTTGGCGTACCCGATCTCCGTACGCGCGGCCGTCCATACCCAGCACGTTCCGTCGGTCTGCACCTTGGCCCAGAAGCGCTCTGGGAGCCGCGGGTCACCGTATGAAAACGATTTTGGGGGCGCCGACGTTGACACTGCGAAATACCTCCCGCGCGAAGAACAGACTCATGATGCCGTCCGTCGGGGCGCTCGGAGACGGGTACGCGTCCATCTCTTCCAAAAGTGGCGCGATCATCGCCCGGCTCCGCGCGTCTCCCCCCGGCAGATGCCACCGCGCCTGCTCGAACTCGGCCGCCAACAGCGGGATCCCCACGCGCTTCTCCGTCGCACCGGTGTTCACTTTGGTTACAGGCACGAGGCCGTCTTCCTGCAGGTGATGAATGATCGCTTTCTGGTACGCGTTCGATTCGACCCCGCAGTTGTCCCACAGCAAGTCCTGGTACACGTCGCGAATCAATCGAAACTGCTGCCCGAACGTCAGCCCACGATGGCGTTCGTGCCGCAACAGCCACGTGTGCCGATTCGCATCGACCGCGATCACCGAAATGGCGAAGAATGCCCCTTCGTCCTTGGCGTCGGCGATGGCCAAGTCGACGCCGCCGAACCGCCGGCACTCCGCCCACGGGGTGTTCGCGATCGTCACCGGGGCGACGAAGCTCGAATCCACCGCGCTGTGCAGCCAGTCCGCCTTCCACAACTGATCTTCTTCCGAGATGGCATACTGCCGGTAGGACCGATCGAACTCCCGCGCCGTCAGCTCACGCCACCGCCGAATGAGCCGATCCCGTGGCCACTTCTCCTCCCACAACGAAATCGTGCGGTGATGATCGGGCGGCCCCATGTCCTGATCCCGGAGGCGCAGGGGAACGGCCGCGGTGACTTCCCCGCGCTCGTGCAAGTCCGCCACGGCGTCCAGGCTGAGCGCCAACACGTCGTCCAGATCATCCGATGCCATCGGCGGCTTCTTCCACGGCGCGTCCTGGCACCTCGGCGTGATCGAACGCCCCGGCGGCGGCCAAGCGCAGCGTCGTGGCGTAGGACGACTCCGTATCTTCGAACGCGTCGCCGTAGTAGTACGTGCAGTCGATCCCGGTGAAGTCGGCGTTGATGCGCTGGATGAGAATCCCGTAGGCGCGCCGCATCTCGGGATCCGCCATGATCCGCCCTGGCACGTCCTGTTCGTGCCACCGCGTCATGATGGCGACCGACAGGCGGCCTTCCTCTAACCGGGACTGGAAGGTGCTGACGAATCCGCCGAACACCTTGTCGCGCAGCGCCGGCTGCTCGATCATGTTTCGGCGGTCGCAGATGTCGTCGAAGATGTTGAGATCCGACCGGCTTCCCATGTTGCCCGTGTTGATGCCCAGCGCTTTGACCGTCTCGTCCTTGGAGATCGTCGTCTTCTGGACCCGAATGGTCGTCTGCGACCACGGGCCGGTCTGGTCCCGGCGCGTGCCGGGAAAGACGCGCCGGTAATCCGGGTCGAACTCGATGTACTTCTTGATCGCCCCAAGGCGATCGACGGCCGCGGTGTCGTCGGCGCACACGAGCTTGATGCGCAGATTCGGGTTGCGCCCGAGCAAGAAGAGAATGATGCCGAGAATGATGCTGGTCTTCCCGTGCCCAAAGGGCGCGAGAATGATCGCGTGCAGGCCCCGCTGCCAGCAGTAGTTGATGTGATCTAGCCAGGTCCGGTGGATCTCGGCGAGCTTGATCGGCTGCCCGGTGTATGCGTCCTTGATGACCGTTTCGAGAAACACGGCGGCGTCTTCCCGCGCCCGCTGCGTTGCGCGCTCCTGCGCGTGATGCTGCGCCCGCGCGGTGCGCCGACGCTTCTCGTCCTCTAGCGCACGAATCTGCGACAGGATCGCAACGCGTTCGTCGATGGCGTCTGCTTCATGCATCGTCGTCCGGCCCCGCGCGCAACGCCGCGGCCCGCGCACGCAGCTGCGCGATCTCCGCGTCGATGTCTTCGACGGACAGCGCCTCCCCAACCACAGTCGCGTCGGGCGGCACGAACGCCGTGGCGGGCGGATCGGCTTTCGTGGTCGGACGCTCCAGCGCACCGCGAATCCCGGCAACCTGCGTCGTCATGGACTCGGCAATCCGCAGCAACGTGTGCAGATCCATCTCGGCCTGTACGTCATCGTTCTGCAGGCGCTGCAGCACGATGCCGAGCACGCCGTCGAGAATACCGGTCAGCTGCACCAGGACGCGCTCGGCGACGTGCTGATGATACGACCGGAGTTCGGGGAGATCGCGAAAGACGAGCGGCCCGCCTGCCGCGCGCCAGTCGCCAACCAGGCGATCGACTTCCTTGGCCACCGACGCGAGCGGCGCCACGGTAGCGGTGTTCGCCACAGACGCGGCGCGCGTCGTCAGTTGCGCGGCGTACTCAAGCGAGTTGTTGTACTTGTCGTCTGGCACGTTGGCGGGCGCGTTGGCGCAAGAGGGCAACGAAAGACTTGCTGACTCCGTGCCGCGCCGCAACCACCCGCACGTTTTCCGTGAGGGGCTCGGCCAGGATCGCGTCGCGCACGGCGTCGGGAATCCGCGCGGGGATGACGCGCTGTCGCTCGGGAAGCGGCGCGGGGGGATCGAAGTGCGTGACTTCGACGCACAGCCGTGTTCCACAGCGCCGGCGCAGGACGTGGTACGGGGGCACCGGGGCGCCGTGCGCCAGCTCCCACGCAACGTGGTGGGCGGGGCGCGGCGCGCGCCCACCGTCCCGCTGCGACGGACGCGGCCCGGGGGTCTGTACCGTTGGCGTCTGTGACGCGGTGCGCCCCCCGAGCCACACCAGGCAGTTTGTCAGCGGGTCACGTCGGGTTCGTCGGAAGAAGTCGTCACGGAAGGTGGCGTCGTAGCATCCGAGCATTCCGATTCTCTGTTTTGCTGGAACCGCAACGCCTGGTCAAGACGATGCCGCAGCGACACGCGCTGCGGCGCAGGCTGCGCAGCCACCGCGGCGGCAAGCCGCCGTGCAAAATCGGACGCAATTCCCAGCACCAGGCCGTCCCCGTTCCGCGTGCGCACCGCGGCCGCAACGTCGTGCAGCTGCCCTCGAAGCACCCCTATTATCACGCGGGATGCCACGCACTCCTGCTCCAACGATTCGAGCCGTGCGTGTACAGCGTCGAGATCCCGCTGGGTGACCCGGCGCGGGTACGCCGCCGGGTCCACCGGCGCGGCGATCGTAACGGCACGTCGTTTAGCCACGCGTCCTCCCGCCTCTCGGCCGTCCCCTCGGCGCGCACCGCTTGCGCCGGTCCCAGATGTGCCACCACTTCCGGGTGCACTGGTACTCCTCGCACCCCGGCGATTGCCGGCAGTCCGTGTGCCGGTTGCAGAGCTGGCCTTCCTCCGCGCACGTCGGCGGCAGAGTCGTCGTGGTCGTGGTCGGCGGTCGGGTGCTGCTCGTACTCGACGACGTGCTGGTCGTCGTGCCGACGGTGCTCGACGTGGTGCTGCTGGTCGAGGTGGTCGTCGGGGGGCGGCTCGTGCTCGTGCTGCTCGACGTGTTCGTGCTCGTCGTGGGCGGGAGCGTTCCCGTCGTGCTGGTCGTGCTGCTCGTCGAGGTCGTGGTCGGTGGCGTCGTGCTCGTCGTGCTCGTGCCCACGGTAAGCCGCAACGTCGGGGCGAACGTCCATTGATTTGCCCCCGCATGATGCGCCGCCGCGTCAATCAGCCCCGACGAGAGCGGAGCCGACGTGCCGATGGTCACGGTACACGGCTGGCACGTCGGCGCGGCTTCGTCGGGGGCTGCCGGGTCGGGCGTGTATTGCCACCAGCAGCACGCAGGCGCGACCCATGCCCCCGCTGCGGTCTGCGCCTCGCACGTCCACGTCCCCGGCGTCCCGGCCGGGAGCGAACGCGGCCCCACGATCCGCGCCGCCGTGTAGCCGCCCGGCACCGTGCTCGACGTGGTGGTCGTGCTCGTGCTCGACGTGCTGGCACTCGACGAGGTCGTCGTCGGGGGCACGGTGCTTGTGGTGGTGGTCCCTGGGTCGACTAGCATTTGCATCCGCTTGACCGTGCTCCAGATGCCATCCAGCCGCACGCGCCATTCGACCCAGACCCAGCCAGCCGTGGGCGGCGTCCACCGGAGCGGGTTCGTCGTCCCCGTCGCCGGGGCGATCCACTCGACCGCCTCGGGAATGCGAAGATTCGTCTCGTCTGCGCGCCGTGCCCAGGCGCGAATCTCGGCCGGCGACCCAGCAACCATCGGGTAGGGCGTCGTCGACAACGCCATGACGATAGTCGACGGGGCCAGCGTGCTCGTGGTCGTCGGCGGGAAGGTCGTCGTCGTCGGTGGAATGCCGGCCTCTACCGCGACCGTGAGACTCGTCGGCGTCTCGCTCTCGACCGTGAGGCGGTAGCCCGTGATCGGCTCGACAAGTACCGTCCCGAGGGGACACGCGACGTCGAGGTGGCCGGTTGAGGCCGCTTTGCAGTTGACGGTGAGCGGCTCATACCAGCGGTTCCCGCTCCGCGTCTGAAAGAACGCACCCGACCGTGCGCCCGTTGGTGTGCGGGGCGCGTCTTTCCACGCAGCGATGTACAGGTAGTCGCTCGGGCGTGACGAGCGATTGAGCCGCAGCACGCTCGGGAGTGCGCCGTCCTGCCGGTAGCCCCGGATCGTGTACCGCCCCGGCCCGGTGATCTCGCGCACCATGCTCGTCGGCGTCCAGCCCCACACGTCGACTTGCAACCCCGGCGAGTTGGCCGCGTCCACACTCGACGATCCGAGCGTCCCGACGCGGAACCCGTAGGGCTGGAGGTAGCACGGCGACACGAGCCCTTGCAGACCGGGGATCGTGTACATGCACCCGCCGATGCCTTCCTCATGCATCCCCGCGAGCCCATGCTGTAGCTCGTGGTTCAGCGTGCCCGAGCCCGCGCGTGTGATCGACGCGCCGAGGTTGACGAGCTTCGTGCTCCCCTGAAACGAGACGCTGTTCAAGAAATTCACGCCGCCGTAATTCCATCGGCTCGGGAGGTTCGCGCCGTCCCCGACAATGTGGAATGCATCGCCGTCGCGGGTCGCCGTCCAGCCCGTGAGCGTTTGCAGCCGTTGCGCGACCTTCACGAAATCCGTCAACGTCGTCGGATCGCCAACGTCCACGATCTCGGGCCACACGGTATAGACCGGCTGCCACGACGGCGAGAGCGGTCCCGGTCCATCGGGGTCGCTATTCTCCCGCGCCCGCACGGCCGCTTGCGCCGCCATCGCCGTGAGTCCCGCCACCGTGGGCGTATCGACCGAACCGGGAAACGTGAACCCGACCAGCGTCACGCGCGTCTCGCCCGTGGTCGGCGTGTTCGGCCGCAAGTAATCGTTCCATGGCTCGTCGGCCACCACCTCGCCATCCTGCTCCAACGTCTCGACGAGCAGGTCGTGCCCCATCTGCCAGCCGCGCACCGTGACGGGCCGGTCCTGGCGGTAGCTCTGCGGGTGCGCGTTCAGCCGGTAGTACCGGCCGTCGAGGCGTTGCAGCGCGTCCACGTAGTAGG
>JBFJHN010000009.1:0-13589 GCA_041613275.1 Candidatus Krumholzibacteriia bacterium
CGACGCGCACCGGGGGCGCCTGCGACTGCATGATGCGCACCTGCATGGGCGAGGTCTGCGTGCGCAGGAGCACGCGGTCGTCGACGTAGAACGTATCCTGGAGATCGCGTGCCGGATGATCCGGCGGGAAGTTGAGGGATTCGAAGTTGTAGCGCTCGAGCTCGACCTCGGGTCCCGTGGCCACGGAGAAGCCGAGGCCCTCGAAGATCGTCTTCATGGCGTCGAGCGTCTGCGAGATGATGTGCGCGCCGCCCACCCAGCGGCGACGACCGGGAAGCGATGGATCGAGCGCCGGACCGGCGGCGTCCGAGGGCCCCAGGCGGCGCGAGGCCTCGTCCAGCGCGCTCTGCAGCTCGACCTTGAGCGCGTTCAGCTCTCGGCCGAGCTCGGGACGGGCGCTGCCGTCGACGCGCCCCAGGCCGGCGAACAGCGTGGTCAGCTCGCCCTTGCGGCCGACCCAGCGCACGCGCCAGGTCTCCAGCCCGGACGGGTCCTCGACGCGCTGCAGCTCCTGCCGCGCGCTCGCACGCACGCTCTCGATGCGTTCGCGCAGCGCTCCCGCTTCTCCGTCCACGGCGTCAGCTCTGCGCTTGCTTCGCGGTTTCGACCAGCTTCTGGAAACCTTCGCTGTCGTTGACGGCCATCTCGGCGAGCACCTTGCGGTTGATTTCGACCTCGGAGGCCTTCAAGCCGTTCATGAACGTGCTGTACGACAGACCATGCTGGCGCGCCGCCGCGTTGATGCGCATGATCCACAGCTTGCGGAAGTCGCGCTTGCGGGCACGGCGATCACGGAAGGCGTAGCGCAACGAACGCTCGACCGCTTCCTTGGCGGTCTTGAACAGGCGACTCTTGCCGCCGCGGTAGCCCCTGGCCTGCTTCAGCACCTTGTTGTGCCGCGCCCGGGATGCGACGTTGTTCGTGGCTCGAGACATGGACTTTCTCCCTCACGATCGAACCGGTCGCCGCAACTTCGCGGAGCCGGCTGCAGCAGCGCCTGACGACGCGCCTTCGAATCCGGAACGGTTAGAGATTGAGGAGCGCCTTCAAGCGCGCCTGCTCTGCCTGGGCGATCATCTCGCTTCCGCGCAGGCGGCGTTTCTGCTTGCGCGTTTTGCTGCTCATCAGGTGGCTGTGGTACGCCTTCTTGCGCTTCAAGCGCCCGCTGGCGCTGCGCTTCACGCGCTTGGCCAGGCCCCGATGCGTCTTCATCTTCGGCACGGACTTCTCCTCTGGGAACGACCCCGTAGGGCCTGCGGCCGGCAGCGCGTGCGGCCTCGCTACGATTCGGAACCGTCGCCCTTCGCCGCCTCGGCCTCTGCGGGTGCGTCTTCCTTCTTGGCGGCCTTGGCCTTGGTCACGATGGGCGTCAGCAGCATCGTCATGTTGCGACCTTCTTGCTTCGGTGGCGCTTCGACCTTGGCCAGGTCGGTCAGCTCGGACGACAGCTGATCGAGCAGCTTGCGTCCGAGGTCGGTGTGCGCCATCTCGCGACCGCGGAACATGAGCGTCACCTTCACCTTGTCGCCATGCTCCAGGAACTCGACGATGTGCTTCTTCTTGAAGTCGTAGTCGTGCGTCTCGATCTTCGGACGCATCTTGATTTCCTTGACCACGACGTGGTGTTGGCGCTTGCGCGCCTGACGGGCTTTCTTCGACTGCTCGTACTTGTACTTGCCGTAATCCATGATCCGGCATACGGGCGGTCTGGAGTTGGGAGCGACTTCCACGAGGTCCAGCCCGAGCTCACGTGCCCGAGTCAGCGCGTCGCGCGTCGGCAGTACTCCCAATTGTTCCCCGTCTTCGCCGACAACACGCACTTCTCGGACACCGATGCGCTCGTTGATGCGTGGGCCCCGATCTCTGCGCGGCATCTCGCGATCGCGGAACATCGACCTCCTCGGGAGACGGCTGCGGGGACCGCGGGGTCGCCCGGCGTCTCGAACACAAACGAAAAAAGGTAGGCAAACGTGTCACCTACCCGCGCCGGCCACGACGACCGGAGAAGGGCCCCTGCGGGGGAACCCGGGCAGCAGCTTCACGAGCGCCGCCGGGGTGGAAGGTGACACCTTCGCTTGCCCAGTTGTCTCGGACGAACGTGTATAGCGCGGTTCGGGCGGGCTGTCAACCCCGAGACCACGCGAAGCGAGCGGCGCAACCGCCGGTGCGCATGCGAGTTGAGGCGTCCCACCGGCGCGGGCCCGCGGCCCCGGCCCCCGTTGAGCGTTGAGGCCGGCTGGGTTACGATCGCGCCTCGCGATGCAGGCGCAGGACCCCATGCGAGAGGGATTCGATGGCCCGGCTCGACGCCGATCCCGCCAAGCACGACGACCCGCTGTACCGGCGCCGTCACAGCCTCGCGCACGTGCTGGCCCAGGCGGTTCTCGAAGTGCGCCCGGATGCCAAGCTGGGCTTCGGGCCGCCCGTCGACAACGGCTTCTACTACGACTTCCTGTTCGACGAGCCGCTCGAGGACAACGCCTTGGCCGATCTCGAGCGCCGCATGCGCAAGATCCTCAAGCGCGGTGCGCGCTTCGAGCGTGAGGAGCTCCCTCTCGACGCCGCGGTGCACAAGCTTGAAGGGATCGGTCAGCCGTTCAAGGCCGAGTACGCGCGCGATCTGCATGCCAATGCCGGCGTCGAGACGATCAGCTTCTACCAGAGCGGACCGTTCCTCGACATGTGCGAAGGCCCGCACGTCGATAGCATGCGCAACATCCCGCGCGACAGCTTCAAGCTCGACTCGATCGCCGGCGCCTACTGGCGCGGCGACGAGCGCAACCCGATGATGACGCGCATCTACGGCCTGGCGTTCCTCACCAAGGAAGAGCTCGACACCTTCGTCGCCAAGCGTGAGCTCGCGCGCCAGCGCGACCACCGCAAGCTCGGAGCGGAGCTCGACATCTTCGTGGTCAGCGACGAGATCGGACGCGGTTTGCCGCTGTGGCTGCCGAACGGCACCGCGCTGCGCGACGAGCTCGAGCAGCTCGCCCGCGAGGAGGAGTTCCGCGCCGGCTATCAGCGCATCGCTACGCCGCACATCGCCAAGGCCGATCTGTACCGCACCAGCGGCCACCTGCCGTACTACACCGAGTCGATGTATCCGCCGATGGAGCTCGAAGACGAAGAGGCCTACTACCTCAAGCCGATGAACTGCCCGCACCACCACATGGTCTTCGCGGCGCGACCGCGCAGCTACCGCGAGCTGCCGCTGCGCTTTGCCGAGTACGGCGACGTCTACCGCTACGAGAAGAGCGGGCAGCTCGCCGGGCTCCTGCGCGTGCGCGGGATGCGCATGAACGACGCACACATCTATTGCACGCTCGAACAGGTGCGCGAGGAGTTCACGGCCGTCATCGACATGCACAAGAAGTACTACGACATGTTCCGGCTCGAAGAGTTCTGGATGCGCCTGTCGCTGCATGCGCCGGACAAGGAGAAGTTCGTGAGCGCCGAGGAGCGCTGGGTGTTCGCCGAGGATCTGGTGCGCTCGGTGCTGCGCGAGTGCGAGGTGCCCTTCGAGGAACGCACCGGCGAGGCGGCGTTCTACGGCCCCAAGGTCGACTATCAGGTCACCAACGTCGTTGGACGCGAGGAAACCGCGAGCACCGGACAGCTCGACTTCATCGCCTCGGAAAGATTCGACTTGGGGTACGTGTCGCCAGACGGCTCGCGCCAGCGCCCGTGGATCATCCACCGCGCGCCCCTGGACACCCACGAGCGCTTCGTCTCGTTTCTGCTCGAGCACTTCGGCGGCGCCTTCCCCACCTGGCTGTCGCCGGTGCAGGTGGTGCTGGTGCCGGTGTCCATGGGCGAGCAGTTCGTCGAGTACGGTCGACGCTTGCAGCGTGTGCTGCACAACGACCTGTTCCGCGTGCGCTTCGACGACTCCGCGGACAGCTTCGGCAAGAAGATCCGCAACGCCGAGACGCACAAGATCCCCAACCTGTTCATCCTCGGGCAGAAGGAGATCGACTCGGGTGCGATCACCTGGCGGCGGCGCGGGCATCGTGATCATCAACCGTTCGTGAACTTCGACGATGCGCACGCGGCGCTGCGGACGCTGCGTGCCGAGCGCCGCATGGACAACTTCGACGACGTCGCCGTGCCCGTGTGGTCGGACTCCGCCTGAGAAGGGAGGCCCGCGTGTTCTCGAAGAAAACGCCTCGACCGCGCTTCCGTGGCGCGCACTCGGCTTTGTGGTGGCGCGCGCTCCTCGTGGGCCTGTGCGGCGCGCTGGTTCTGGGCTCTTGGCTCGGGCTCACCGGCGCTGCGGCCGACGCCGATGAAGTCACCCGCCTGAGCGTGCAGGAGGGCGACGTCACGAGCGGCCCGCTGGTCGTCACCCACCCGGGCGTGGGCACGCCCCCCGAACGCGGCGATGGCGCGCAGCGCGCCGCCGAAGCGGCGTTCGCGCATCTGCAGTCGGGCGGCGACGCGCTGCAGGCCGCCATCGAGGGGACGGTCGTCATGGAGGACGATCCGCGCTACAACGCCGGCACCGGCGCCAACATCCGCCTCGATGGACGCACCATCCAGATGGACGCATCGCTCATGACCAGCGAAGGACGCTTCGCCGCCGTCGCCGTCATCGAGCGCGTTCGCAATCCGATTCGTGTCGTGCGCCAGGTCTTGGACACGCCGCACCTGCTGCTCGCCGGCGAAGGCGCCACGCGCTTCGCGCATCGCATGGGACACACGGACGCCATCCCGACCTGCGCCGAGGCGGAAGCGAAGTACGCGCGGCGCTTGGCGCGTGTGCGGGAGGCGCTCGGGGATCCGGAGCGCGACAGCTTCGACTGGCCGGCGCACTGGAACTTCCCCACCCCGCTTCCCGAAGCGCTGCGCGACCTGAGGCGGGGCGGCGACACGGTGGGCACCGTCGTCCGCGACGCGCAGGGCCGCTTCGCGGCCACGCTGTCCACGGGCGGGACGTCGATCACGCTGCACGGTCGGGTCGGCGACGTGCCGATCTTCGGCGCCGGGCTGTACGCCGGACCTGCCGGCGCGGTGGCGTGCACGGGACACGGCGAGGAGATCATCCGCCATGCGATGGCGCGCCAGGTGTACGACGCCATGGCGTCGGGCAAGCCGGCCGCCGAGGCCGTCGCCGCTTCCGTACGCGCTTTTCCGCCCACGAGCGACCTCGGTCTCATCGCGGTCGACGCGAACGGCTGGGGCGTCGCCGCCAACGAGCGCATGGCCTTCGGCATCGCACCGGCACCCTCGACGCGCGCGCAGCGCAAGAACTGAAGACGGCGCACTCCCGCAGCGGGAGTGCCGGCCTCCGGCGCACGCGGGCGCGTCGAATCCCGGATTGAAAGAAGAACGGCCCGCGTCCTGCGGGCCGTCGTCGTCTGGTGGGCGATACTGGACTTGAACCAGTGACCTCTTGCGTGTCGAGCAAGCGCTCTAGCCAACTGAGCTAATCGCCCGAGGCCTCCAAGATCGTCCGCGCGCGCGTAGCTTGTCAAGGGGTCAGGAGCCGCGCGCGGACGTGTCCGCGCCATCCGCGCTCGCGGGGTCGAAGTTCTCGCGCACCCAGCGCCGCGCCCCGGCGGCGTCGCGCACCTCGCCCTCGAGCTGGGCGTCGACGAGCGCGCTCAGGATCTTCCCCAGGCGCGGCCCCGGCAGAAACCCCAGCGCCATGAGCGCGTGACCGTCCAGAAGCGGGCGCACGGGCACTCCCTCCCGTTCGATCTGCTCTCGCGCTTCGCGACAGAAGTCGTACTGCGTGAGATCTCCGCGTGACGACAGCGCGTCGAGCCGATGCAGCTCGAGCAAACGCTCGAACTCCGGCTGCAGAACGAACCGGCGCAGCGTGCTCTTGCGCATCCGCTGCACGTTGAGGAACTGCATGTGGTCGCCAACCAACATGAGCACCTGCTCCTGCACGGCAACCGGAACGGCGAGACGCTCCAAGAACGCTGCAGCGATGTCGCGACCGCGCTTCTCGTGCCCGTAGAACGTCCACTGGCCGTCGCGCTGCGCGCGCGTCACCGGCTTGCCGACGTCGTGCAGCAGAACGCCCAGCGCCAGCGCCTCATCGGGCTCCTCACGCTGTGCCATGATCTCGAGCATGCGCAGCGTGTGAACCCACACGTCGCCCTCCGGATGGTGACGCGGGGACTGCTCGCAGCCGCGCAGGCGCTCGACCTCCGGTGCGACGTGCTCCAACAAGCTGCTCTCGTGCATCAGCGTGAGCGCACGATGGGGTGCGGGACCGGTCAGCATCCGCAAGAGCTCGTCGCGCACGCGTTCGACCGCGATCTTGCCGATGCGCGACGCGTTCCGCCGCAGCGCACGGGCGGTCGCGGGCTCCAGCGTGAGATCGAAGCGGCTGGCGAAGCGCACGGCGCGCATGAGACGCAGTGCGTCCTCGTGCAGGCGGCGATCCGGATCGCCGACGCAGCGGAGAATCCGCTTCTCGATGTCGGCGCGGCCCCCGACGAAGTCGAGAATGCGGCCGTCGAGCGGATCCTGGTACAGAGCGTTGATCGTGAAGTCGCGCCGCGCGGCATCGGTGCGCACGTCGGCCGGCGCCACGGCGTCGGGATGGCGCGCGTCCGAGTACGTGCCCTCGGATCGAAAGCTCGAGACCTCGGTCCACACGCCACCCGAACGCACGTGGATCACCGCAAAGCTGCGCCCGACCTCTCGCGTGGACTCGAACAGAGCGATGACGTCCTCGGGGCGCGCTGCCGTGGCCACGTCGTACTCGCGCGGCTCGAGCCCGAACAGCGCGTCGCGCACGCAGCCCCCCACCCAATACGCCTCGTGACCCGCGTGGCGCAGCGTCTCGACGATGCCGAGCGCGGCCCGGCGTCGGCTCGCAAGCGGCTTTTTCGACATGAGGCTCTCCCCGGCGCGCTCCTCCATCATAACGGCCCGCGCCCGATTCCCCACCGCGCTCGAGCCGAGGCCTCGGCGCCCGAAGCCATGCGCGAGCGGAGGCGGGCAGCGCAGTCTTCGGCCGCTGTGGACGTTCTCCGACCAGCGCGGGATGGGCACCGACGCTCGTCTCGACGCGAAGTCCGGACCCCGTGCGGCATACGCGGTGGCATGTCGCTCGCACTCCGGTTCTCCGGCATCGTGCCTGGCGCGCTCGTCTGGACCCGGAGGGATCCCGCATGGACTTCTTGCGCGAGTACGCTCCCCAACTTGCCGCCGCGGGCACCGCGCTCGCGGTGGTTGCGCTCGTCGTCGCGCTCAGCCTGGCCGCGCGCCTGCGCGCGCTGGCGCGTCCCTTCGACGAGCTGGTGCGTCACGCCGAGGCCGACGACGTGTCGGTCCTCCAAGCCCAGGTCCAGGCCGTGGACCGTAACCAGCAGCGCATCGAGGAGATCCTCGCGTACGTCCGTCATCTGCGCACGCAAACTCTGAACGCCATTCAGGGCATCGGCTTCCTGCGTTACGACGCGTTCGAGGACATCCGCGGGCAGCAGAGCTTCAGCGTCTGCCTGCTGGACGCGCACGCCAACGGCCTGCTCATCACCAGCATCGCGGGTCGCATGGACTCACGCACGTACGCGAAGCCGGTGCGCAGCGGATCGTGTGAAGCGGCGCTGTCCGACGAAGAGTCGCGCGCCATCGCCTTGGCCACCGAGAGCCTCGCCGACGCCCACGAGCCGGTGCTGGCCGGCGTCTGAACCCGCACGCACATTCCGCATCGAGCCGCCCAGCGCGCCGCCCGGCGCTTGTGAGTCGCTCGTTCCCTGCCTAGAATGCGATCCGATGCAGTGCGGCGCGGGCTTTCAGGCGCGCATCCGTATCGCGACCGCCCCCCTCGAAAGGAAGCTCGCTTGGGCTTGCGCGAGCACCGATCGCAGGCACCTGCGCGCGTGCGCGTTTTCGTCGTCACGCTTTCCGACTCGCGCGACGCGGCGAGCGACACGAGCGGCGCGGCCATCCGTGAGAGCTTGGAGCGCAGCGGACACCACGTCACCGGCCACGACATCCAGCGCGAAGATCCACGTACGCTTGCACCGTGGCTCGATGCCCTGCTGCAACGCGACGACTTCGACGCCATCGTTCTCACCGGGGGCACCGGCATCGCGCCGCGCGACAGCGCCTACGAGCTCCTCGCCGCGCGTTACGAGCGCCCCTTGCCGGGGTTCGGCGAGATCTTTCGCGCGCTCTCCTATGCCGAAATTGGCAGCGCGGCGATGGCGTCACGCGCGTCGGCCGGCATCGCCGGCGGAAAGCTCGTGTTCTCCCTGCCCGGATCGCGCAACGCCGTCCGGCTCGCCATGGACCAGCTCATCCTGCCGGAGCTCGGGCACCTGGTAGGTCAGCTCCGTCCGGCCGCACCCGAGGAGCCGTCCTGAGCGCGGACACCGCGGCGCCGGATGCCGCGCGTCGTGGCGCTTCGGATCCCCACTGGCGCCGCACGCTGCGGGTGATGTGGTGGACGCAGCTGTTCGCCATCGCCGGCATGGGTTTGATCCTGCCCTTCCTCCCACTTCTCGTGCGCTCCTTCGGGGTCGAGGAAGATGCGAGCGTTCAGCGCTGGAGCGGCGCGATCTTTTCGGCGCCTTTCCTGTTCGCGGCGCTGATGACGCCGCTCTGGGGCTGGGTGGGCGACCGTTTCGGGCGCAAACCGATGGTCGTGCGCGCGCTGCTCGGGCTCGCCGTGGCGCTCGCGCTCATGTCGTTCGCGACGACGCCGCTGCAAATGCTGTTGCTGCGAGCGCTGCAGGGAACCGTATCGGGATTCATCCCCGCGGCGATCGCGCTGGTCTCCGCCAGCGCGCCCCGAGCCCAACAGGGCTACGCCCTGGGAACGCTCAGCTCGGCGCAGTCGGCCGGCATCGTCGTCGGCCCGCTCGTCGGCGGCCTGCTGGCCGACGTCGTCGGCTTCCGTGCGCTCTTCTACATCACGGCGAGCGTCGAGCTGGGGGCCGCGCTGGTCGTGCTGCGTTTCGTGCACGAGCCGCGCGCTGACGCGGCGCGCGTGCAGACACCCTCCATGCGCCAGAACGTGCGCTTCGCGCGCCGCTACCCGATCCCCATTGCGATCGCGGGACTGTTCCTCACCCAGGTGTCGCTGCTCATCGTGCTGCCGTTCTTCGCGCTCTTCGTCGAGTCGCTCGGCGTTTCCGTGGAACGCGTCTCGTCGACGACCGGCCTTCTGATCGGCATCACCGGCGGCGCGATGGCGGTCGCGGCACCTCTTTGGGGGCGCGTCAGCGATCGCTTCGGACGCCGGCGGACGATCCTGGTCGCCTTGAGCGCGGGCAGCGTCACGCTGTTCCTCCAAGGCCTGGCTTCCGACGTGCGCGTGATGTTCCTTCTGCGCGCCATCCAGGGTGTCTTGGCCGGCGGCATGCTGCCCTCGCTGTACTCGGTGATCGCGCACTTTGCGCCGTCGTCCCGGCGTGGCGGCATCATGGCGTTCGGCTCGAGCGCCACGCTGCTGGGCGGTCTCGTCGGACCGCTGGGCGGCGGCTACCTGGCTTCGGTCGTCGGCATGCGCGGCGTGTTCTTCGCCGCGGCGGCGCTGTTGGCGCTCAACGGGCTGAACGCCCTGCGCCTGCCGTTCGATCGCAGACCGCGCGAGGACAGACCGCGTCGCAGCTGGGAGCTCTCGGCACACTGAGCCGCGGCGTCGGCGTGGCGCCCCGTCGGCAAGTCTCGCGCTGTGGTGGCGACGATCGTCACGGGGACTCGGCCGGCGGCACGCGCACGCGCCGCACCGTCAGCACGCTGGCGCGCGCGTCCCACTGGGCCGCGAAGCGCGGCACGTCGTCGACGGGCGGCTTCTCGAAGAGGTCCTCGTAGGCGCGCGGGCCGTACAGCTGGAAGCCGGCGGGCGTGAAGAAGTGCTGTCCGATGTTCGGCAAGTAGATCTCCGGAACCGGCCAGCCCAAAGCGTACACCTCGCTTCCCGGGCCGCCGCGCTCGCGTACGGCTTCCAGCGTGGAATCGAACAGCAGCTTGCGCGAGTCCGCGTATGCGTCCACCTCGTGGATGAGCTCGCGCACGACCCGGGCGTGGAACGCCACGTGTAGAGCGAGCGCGACACCGACGAGCACGACCGCGGTGCGCACGCGTCTGCGGTCGAGCCACGCGCGCAGCAAACAGACGAGCGCGATGCACGCCCCGACCATCGGCATGTAGTAGTAGCGCGACACCATGATCTGCTCGCCGCTGTACTGCGGATAGTCGAACAGCGCAACGGGAAGCGCAGTCACCAGGATCCAGGCGAGCCCGAAGAGCGCGAGGCGCGCCTGCGGCAGCGTGCGCAGGACGACGACGACCGCCAGCAGCAACGGCACGCCGACGATGACGAACGGCACGCCCGGCAGCAGCCATTCGAAAGTGCGTGCCGAGAGCAGCGTGCCCATGAACGCGCCCAGAACGTTGCGCGGGACGTTGGCGCCCACCGCGTAGGCGCCCGACTCGCCGAACGCGTCGGCGATGTGCACGCCGCCGACCAGCAGCTTCGTGACCAGGACGAAGCCGATCCCGAGCGCGCTCAACAGAAACACCAGTCGGAGCCGCGCGCCGCGCGGGCTGCGCGCCGGCCGCGCGAAGAACAGCAGCAGCGCCACCACCGCAGGCAACGCCACCGCGGTGTTCTTGCAGGCGAGCGCCAGCACGAACAGCGCAGACGCCCCCAGCTGGACGCGTCCCTCCGCGAGCCGATGCTCGAACGCCACGAGGAAGCGTAGCAGCAGGATCGACGCGGCCGTGACCAGGAGCGTCGACATGGCCGCCAACCACACGACCGCCGCCGCGTGCAGCGAGGTGCTGGCGAACACGAAGGCGCCGAGCGCGGCCCAGGCGAGCTTTCGCGCCCGCGTCGCGTCCGCGACGTCACGCAGCAAGCGCTGCAGCAAGCCGAACACCAGCGTGGCGTTGAGCGCGTGCAGAAGCATGCTCGCGACGTGGTAGGCGCTGGCCTGGATGCCGAAGAAGCTGTGGATGAGGCCGAACAGGGCGCGCTGGACCGGACGGACACCCGCGGCGGCGTTCTGGGGATCGAAGACGATCAGCCGCCACGGGGCTTGCGCCACCTCATCGGCGATGCTCAACCAGTGGTAGTCGTCCTTGTAGTACAGCGTCTGCCACAGCCCGCGGTACAGCACGAACGTCACGAGCGCAAAGACGCCGTAGACGGCTGCGGCCGTCCACCGCGCGTGCCCGCCGGCCGGCTCTCTCATCGAAACGTACGCCGGCGATTGCGGATGAAGTCGACCATGACGTACTCGTCGAGTCGATCCAGCGCGGCGAAGTAGGCGCGGCCGTGGTTGAGCTCGGTGAGCTGCTGCACGAAGCGCTGCAGGTACGGATCGCGTGCCACCATGAAGGTTGTGATGGGGATGCGGTGCTTGCGCAGAACGACGGCCTCGTCGAGCGTGCGGTTGACGATGCGCGGATCCAGCCCGAACGAGTTCTTGTAGAGTCCGCCCTCGTCCCACATGCAGCTGGGCTTGCCGTCGGTGATCATGATCACCTGCTTGTTCGCGTGCTTGCGCCGAGCGAGGATCCGGCGCGCCCGCTTGAGCGCGGCGCGTGTGTTCGTGTGGTACGGGCCGACGCTCACGTACGGCAGATCGGAGAGCTCGACCACCTGCGCATCATCACCAAAAACAACGAGATCCAGCGAATCCTTCGGGTATTTTGTGAGGATGAGCTCGGTGAGCGCCAGCGCCACGCGCTTGGCCGGCGTGATGCGATCCTCGCCGTAGAGGATCATGCTGTGGCTGATGTCCAGGAGCAGAACGGTGGCGCACGAGGTGCGCATTTCGCTTTCGTGCACCTCGAGATCGTCCTCTTGCAGGACGAGCTCTTCGGCCCCGCGCTGCAGGGCGTTGGCGTACGAGCGCCGAAAATCGATGCGCTCGAGCTCGTCGCCGAACTCGAAGGCGCGCGTTTCGGGCAGCGGCTCGCCGCCGCCGCCGTCGC
This sequence comes from Candidatus Krumholzibacteriia bacterium, assembly GCA_041613275.1. Classification (GTDB taxonomy): domain Bacteria; phylum Krumholzibacteriota; class Krumholzibacteriia; genus JBFJHN01. The sequence goes on from JBFJHN010000009.1 coordinate 11,911, forward strand.
GCGGCACCGGATGATCGCCGACGCCGCGCCCGCGCAAGGTGCGGAAGATCTGCTCGAAGGCGTCGCGTCGCAGCTCGCGCTCGCCGCGTGGCGTGAGCTCCAGCCTTCCGTCGGACTCGCGGACCACGTTGTCTTCTTCGAGTCGGCGCGCGAAGTCCTCGAGGTCGATGTCGGGGTCCAGATAGCCCTGTTGCTGCAGCTCGTCGAGGACGCGCAGCGCCGATTCCACGTCGCCGCTCTGCTGGATCAACAGATAGCTGAACAGCCGCTGGAGCCCGAGCTGGTCGTGGAGCTGCCGCCACAGCGCCTCGTCCCACTCGAAGTACTGCACGCGCACGATCGACCTCCCCTGCCGCCGCGGCGGCGGCGCCTCACTCCTTCTTGAGCCCGTCGAACATGCGCATGAGCATGTCGCTGTAGAACGTCGAGCGTTCGACCGTCTCCTTGGCAACGAACGAGTTCTGGTACAGGCCCTCCAGCACCAGCTCCATCACCGCAAAACGCCCGTCTTCGGCCGCGTCGGGCATGTGCTGGCGCGCCAGCTCGTCGAGACCCGAGACGCTCTGCAGCTGCGCGCGGTACTCGACTTCCGGCATCGTGTCGGAGACCTCGATGCGCTTGCCGCCGGAAAACCATGCGACGATGGGATCGTACGCCGTCGAGCGCGGCGCCGGCTCGGGCGCGGCGCCCTCGTCGTCGTCGTGCAGGGCGCTTCTGCGACGCTTGGTCTGCTCGGCGACGCGCGGGAAGTGCTTCTGGAAGACGCTCTTCACCGCCTTGCCCACGATGTGGCGCGCCACCGTGTCCGCCCCCTGCTGCTCGCCTTCGTACACCAGCTCGATCTTGCCGCCGATGGCGGGAATGAGCGCCTGGAGGTCGACGATGCGCGCCGTCACCGGCTGCTCGCCGTTCACGAGCGCGCGCCGCTCCAGGTTCGACAGCAGGTTCTCGTAGGCGGAGATCGCCAAGCGCGCCGAGACGCCCGAGTTCTGATCGACGTACTCGCTGCGCCGCGCCTCGAAGGCAACCTGTTCGATGATCTCGCGGTACCAGCCCGGAACGTGGAGATTCACGCCGCGATCGCTCCAGGCCTCCTGATCGGTGATGCGCATGGAGTCCTCGATCGACTCGGGATAGTGGGTCAAGATCTGCGAGGCGATGCGGTCCTTGAGCGGCGTAATGATGTTGCCGCGATTCGTGTAGTCCTCGGGGTTGGCCGAGAACACCATGAGCACGTCTACCGGCAAACGCACCGGGAAGCCGCGAATCTGGAAGTCCTTCTCCTCGAGAACGTTCAAGAGGCCCACCTGGATGCGGGGCTGGAGATCGGGAAGCTCGTTGATGGCGAAGATGCCGCGATGCGTACGCGGCACGATGCCGAAGTGGATGACCTCTTCGTCCGCGAACGTCAGGCGATCGCGCGCCGCCTTGAGCGGATCGACGTCGCCGATGAGGTCGGCGATGGTGACGTCCGGCGTGGCCAGCTTCTCGTTGTAGCGTTCTTCGCGCCCCAGCCAGGCCACCGGCAGGTCCTCGCCCTGCTCCTCGGCCAGTCGCCGGCAGCGCTTGCACAGCGGCGCGTACGGATCATCGTGGATCGGGCAGCCCTGAACGACCGGCGTCCACGCGTCCAGCAAGCCCGTCAGCTGGCGCAGAATGCGCGTCTTCGCCTGACCGCG
>JBFJHN010000010.1:0-13392 GCA_041613275.1 Candidatus Krumholzibacteriia bacterium
CCGGCTTAGGAGACGCAAATAAGGAGCTATGTCATGCAAAATCGCAATTCTGTCTCCTCTACACTCAGGCTGGCGAGCGCCGCAGCGGCGCTATCTCTGATCTCCCAGAGCGCTCACGCGTCCGTCTAGCGATTCCGGCAATGTCGCTACACAGCGCACTCCCGCTGCGGGAGTGACTTGGGGGGCCGCAATGTGGCGCAGCGCCTTCGTTGGGGACGAGCCGATCGGTTGCGGGGGGCCTCACGCGGCCGTCGTCGTGACATGGAGGTCCGAACAGGTCGCGTGGGAGCGAGTGCGCGAGCAGGACCCCGCGCGCTACTCGACGGTCACCGACTTGGCGAGGTTGCGCGGCCGGTCGACGTCGCAGCCGCGCAGGACGGCGATGTGGTAGGCGAGCAGCTGCAGCGGAATCACCGAGAGAATCGGCGTCAACAAGCTGAGCGTCTCCGGGATGCGGATGACGTGATCGGCTTTCTGGGTGATCTCGTCGTCGCCCTCGGTAACCACGGCGATGACGCGACCCTTCCGCGCCTTCACCTCTTCGACGTTGCCGATGATCTTCTGGTAACCGCTGTCGCGCGTGCAGATGACGACCACCGGCATGTGCTCGTCGATGAGCGCGATCGGTCCGTGCTTCATCTCGGCCGCCGGATAGCCTTCGGCATGCACGTAGGAGATTTCCTTGAGCTTGAGCGCACCTTCGAGCGCCACCGGGAAGTTGGCGCCGCGGCCGAGGTACAGGAAGTTGTTGTGGTGCTGGTAGGCCTCGGCGATGGCGCGCAGGTCGGCTTCCTGGGCCAGGATCTGCTCGATCTGACCGGGCAGCGCTTCGAGCGCCGAGATCAGCCTGCGCCCTTCCTGCGTCGACATGTTGCGCTGGCGTCCGAGAAGCAGCGTCAAGATGGCCAGCACCGTGGCCTGCGACGTGAACGCCTTCGTCGACGCCACACCGATCTCCGGACCGGCGTGGATGTAGACGCCGCCGTCGGACTCGCGCGCGATCGTCGAGCCCACGACGTTGACGATGCCGAGCGTTCGCGCGCCCTTGCGCTTGGCCTCGCGCATGGCGGCCAGCGTGTCGATCGTCTCGCCCGACTGCGAGATGACGAAGGTGATCGTGCCCGGCTCGACGATGGGATTGCGGTAGCGGAACTCGCTGGCGTACTCCACCTCAACGGGGATGCGGGCGACTTCTTCGATCATGTACTCGCCCAGCAGCGCTGCGTGCCACGACGTGCCGCAGCCGATGAGCACGACGCGACGCACCTCGCTCAGCTCGTCCATCGCCATGTTCAAGCCGCCGAGGCGTGCATCGCCGTCGTCCCACACCAGGCGACCGCGGAAGGCGTTGCGGATGGTGGACGGCTGCTCGAAGATCTCCTTGAGCATGAAGTGCTTGAAGCCGCCCTTTTCGATCATCTCGAGATCCCACTCGATCTCGGTGGTCTCCTTCGAGAGCGCTGCGTCGCCGTCCTGAACGGTGGTGAACACTGGACCGTCGTCGGACAGCGTCACCATCTCCTGATCCTCGAGATAGATGACCTGGCGCGTGTGGCGCAAGATGGCGCTCACGTCGCTGGCCAGCAGATACTCGCCGTCGCCCACGCCCACGATGAGCGGGCTGCCGTTGCGCGCCCCCACGATGCGGCGCGGCTCGTCGGCGTGCACGACCGCCAGGCCGTAGGTCCCTTCCACCTTGCCCAGCGCCGCGCGCACGGCGGCTTCGATGTCACCCTCGTAGAACTCCTCGACGAGGTGCGCCAGCACCTCGGTATCGGTGTCGCTCTTGAACGTGTGGTTGCGCTTCTCGAGGTTCTTCTTCAGAGCCGCGTAGTTCTCGATGATGCCGTTGTGGATGAGCGCGATCTTGCCGGTGCAGTCGGCGTGCGGGTGCGCGTTGATGTGGGTGGGTTCCCCGTGCGTCGCCCAGCGCGTGTGCGCGATGCCCACCGAGCCGTGCAGCGGAATGTTTTCGATGTGGTTCTCGAACTGGGCGATCTTGCCGACGCACTTCTCGACCTTGACGTTGCCATCGAGAACGGCCATGCCCGCCGAGTCGTAGCCGCGGTATTCGAGACGCTTGAGACCCTCGAGCAGAATGGGCAGGGCTGGGTTCTGTCCGACGTATCCGATGATTCCACACATGTCAGGCTCCTGAGTCGTGTCGTGGACAGCCCTCAGCCGCCGCGAACTCGTGTCGTCTCGTCGAACGAACGCAGGGCGCGTTCGACCAGCTCTGCGGCTTTCCCGGCATCCTTGCTCTCTGCAATGGCGCGCACGATGGGCTCCGTGTTGGAGCGTCGCAGGTGCACCCAACCCTCCGGCAGGGTGATCTTGACGCCGTCGCGCCGATCCATCTCGCCTTGGAACACGCGCTGCGCACGTTGGGCCAGCTCTTCGTCTGCCAGCGGTTGCGTGAGCGTGCGCGTCCGCTTGACCATGGCATAGTGCGGCAGCTCGGCGTACTGCGCGGCCAGGCTCTTGCCGGTGTCGGCGATCGCCTGCAGCAGCAGAGCGATGCCGACCAGGGCGTCGCGTCCGGCGTGCAGCGACGGCAGGATCACGCCGCCATTGCCTTCACCGCCGATGCTCGCCTGACGGCGCAGCATCTCGGCCACCACGTTCGCCTCGCCCACAGGGGTTCGATACAAGGGTACATCGTACCGGGCACAGATGTCGTCCATGGCGGCTGTCGTGCTCAAGTTGACGACCACCGGTCCCGGCTGCTGCTTCAGAAGATAGTTCGCCGCCAGCGCCAACGTGTACTCCTCGAACAGAGCCTCGCCCGCGTGAGTCACCACACCCAGCCGGTCCGCATCCGGGTCGGTGGCAAACCCCGCGTCCGCCCCCACCTCGACCACCTTGGCGGCCAAGTCCTCGAGATGCGCCGGCGTCGGCTCCGGGCGGCGTCCGAAATGCCCCGTCGGCTCGCAGTACAGCTCGGTCACGCGCACGCCCAGGCGCCGCAGCAGCTCGGGCCCGATGACACCGCCGGCGCCGTTGCAGCAGTCCAGCACCACGTGCAGGTCGCGCGCGGCAATCTTGTCGCGATCGAGCCAGGCTTGCTCGAGGATGCCGCGGATGTGCACCTCGGACGAGGCGGTGTCCTCGCGCAACCCCCCGACTTCGCTCCAGGCCACATGACGCATCGAGCCCGCGCGCTCGATCCCGAGCACCGCTTCGCCCTGCTCCTTGGAGAGGAACAGACCTTCGCTGTTGAGGAGCTTGAGCGCGTTCCAGGGTTCGGGGTTGTGACTGGCGGTGATGATGATGCCGCCCGAGGCGCCGTGCGTCGTCACCATGATCTCGGTCGTCGGCGTCGTCGCGATGCCCAGGTCGATGACGTCGTGTCCGGTCGACATGAGCCCCGCTGCCACCGCGTGACGCATCATCGGTCCGGTGACGCGCGAATCACGCCCGATGACGATGGCTCCCGAGGGCGCCCAGGTGCCGAAGGCGGCGGCCATGCGGCAGGCGACCTCGGCGTTCAAGCCGGCGCCGACCACGCCTCGGATTCCCGAGATGCTGGTCATCAGAATGTTGCGTTGGGATTGCATTCGCGCCTCTCCAGCGCGCTCGAAGCGACTTTCGGGAAGGCAGGCCTGTATGGAGCTGGTGCGCGGAATCGAACCGCGGACCTACGCATTACGAGTGCGTTGCTCTACCAGCTGAGCTACACCAGCTCCGAAATCCGTGTGGCCGGGCGCGGAAAAAGACCCGAAGAAGAAGACCTGGTGCGAAGGGGCAGAATCGAACTGCCGACACACGGATTTTCAGTCCGTTGCTCTACCAACTGAGCTACCTTCGCATCTCGGGCGGCGAGTCTAGGCCACCGCCCCAGGGCGTGTCAACGCCCGCTCCCCTCCGAGGAACTCCCGTCCGCATCCCCGGCCCGCGGCTGGCTGCCCGCCACTGGCCCGACCCCTTGCTCGACGCCCGCGTCGTTTGCACCCGCACCGCGTCGATCGACTTTGAACACGCTTCCCAGCTGACCCTTGGCGTACTTCTTCATCTCGGCGGCACGGTTCGACACCTGCATGGCGTTGGTGAAGTCGCCGCTCGCGCTCGTGACGACACCGATCGAGACGCTCATGATCGGAAAGCGGACGCGTTGTCCCTGGCGGCTTTCGGTCTCGATGAAGCCGGCGTCGATGTGCTCCTGCTTGTAGAACTGCACGATCTCGCGGTCGAATCTCTGGATGACGTCCTCGCAGCAGGCCTCGAACGAGTCGACGTCGACGAGGAAGAGGAAGTCGTCGCCGCCGATGTGACCTACGAACGAATGCTCGGCGTGTTCTTCGCAAGCGCTCACCAAGATGTCGGCCGCGCACTGGATGATCTTGTCGCCGGCCTCGAAGCCGTATTCGTCGTTGTAGGCCTTGAAGTGGTCGAGATCGACGTAACAGGCCGCAAAGCCGCTGTTGTTGCCGATGGCCGCTTCGATCTGCTTCGAGATCACGTTGTTGCCAGGCAGGCCCGTAAGCGGGTTGGCGCTCATGTTCTCGCTCGTGCGGCGCATGATCATGTGGATGCGTGCGAGGAGCTCCTCGAACTCGAACGGTTTGACCACGTAGTCGTCGGCACCTTCGCTGATGCCGCTCACCTTGTCCGTGGTGTCGCCCTTCGCCGTGAGCATGATCACCGGGATACGCGACCAGGCGTTGCGCTTGCGGATCTCGCGGCAGGTGGTGAAGCCGTCCATCTTGGGCATCATGACGTCCAGCAGCACGAGATCGGGATGGTGCGTGTCGATCTTCTCGAGCGCCTCCAGACCGTTGGCCGCCAGCACGCAGTCGAAGCCCTTCTTCTGCAGCCGGAAGCGCAGAATGCGTGCGATGTCCTGGTCGTCGTCCACGATGAGAATGCGCTTCACAGGCTCTCCTCTAGGGATGCCGTCTGGCGAGCTTCGTCGAGCAACGATTTCACGCGCAGGAGCAGCACGGTGAGGTCGTACGGTTTCCACAGCGTGTCGTCCGCCTGCGACCAGGAAGCGAGAAGCTCCAGGCGCTCGCCTGCGGCCACGCGTCGCGCGGTAAGCATGAGAATCGGAAACGACGCCAGGCGACCGGCGCGCATCTCCTGCTTGAGCAGTCGCGACACTTCGTAGCCGTTCAGTCCGGGCAGCATGACGTCGAGCACGGCGAGGTCCGGCGGACGGCGACGCGCGCGCGCCAGAGCGGTTTCGCCGTTCGCCTCGCTCTCCACCGTGTAGCCGGCTTGCTCGAGTGCGTAGCTCAGCGTTTCCAGGATGTCGGGATCATCGTCCACGACGAGAATTCTCGACATGGAACACCTCCCGTTTGCGCGCGATCGTGGCCAGCGCGTGACGGCAACGCACGGCCGTCTGCAGGAGCAACGGATCGCACAGCGATCCGGCAGACGCCCGGCGCACGGCGATCTCGAAGTCGCGGTCGGCTTCCGCTCCGATCTCGTCACGCACGGCTTGCGACGACGCGTGCACGAGCGGCCGCACGGCCGCGTTCGACCAGACGACGTACAGCGCTTCCCCCAGAGCAACGACGTGCGTGTCGGCGCCGTCCAGCAGCGTCCGCAGCGCGCGTTCGAGGCGGTGCGCTTCCAACGCGGGCCCGGTGCGACGTCGCAGCACCGCCACCGCGAGCGTTTCCTTCGTGAGGCGGGCGTGCAGCTCCTCACGCACGCGGTCCACGCTGTCGATGAGATCGACCGTGCCGCGGTCGGCAGGCAGCGTCAGCACGATCGTGGCGCCACGGTTCGGCGACTCCACGCGCAGGTCGCCGCGCATGCGCTGCGCCAGACGCTGCGAAACCGCGAGCCCCAGGCCCACACCCGGAACCTCGGCCGCCTCTTCGCCGCGAAAGAACGGTTGGAACAGGCGTCGCCGTGTTTCGGGCGCGATGCCGACGCCGGTATCGACGACCTGGATCTGGACGAACGCAGGGCGGAAGCCGAACCCGCCGGCCAACAGGATCATGCGCCCCGGCAGGACCGGACCGCGTGCACGCGACACGAGCAGCTGAACGCGGCCCTCGGGAGGCGTGAACTTGAGCGCGTTGGACAGCAGGTTCGTCATCACCTGTTCGAGCGCGAGCCGGTCCACCGGGAGCGTGCGCACGTCGGACTCGACGTGCAGGCGCACTTGGATCGAGCGGCGCGCGGCCTCGTCGGCGTGCTCTTCGAGAAGCTGCTGCAGCAGGGGCTGCAGCTCGGTGTCCTGAAGGTCGCCCGCGCGCGCATCCAGCGTGGCCATCGCGGAGACGTTCTGCAGGATGCGGTCCGCGCGCTCCAGACCGCGGAGCGCCAGGCGGAGCAGCCGTTCCTGCTCGGCGTCGGTACCCTCTCTTGCCTGCAGGACCTGCAGAGAGTTCCGCGTCGGTGTCAGCGCCCCGCCGAGCTCGTGCACGACCATGGCGAGATCGGTGCGAGAATCCAAACGTCTCCTCCTGCGCTTCGGTGCGCCTGAGGCGAGCAAGCCGCAAGCCAGCCGTTGCGTGCACGATCGGTCCACGCGGACTCCGAACAGCGCGTCCGTCCGAACGCCGGCCCAGGACGAACGCACCCCGATGCGACGTTCGAGCACGCGGCTCGATCGGACTCTTCAGAAGGAGGAATCAGTGTGTGGTCTCGTGGGCGTCGAGGATGTGCTCGACGCGTCCGCCCAGGCGCTTGCCGCACTTCTCGTAGACCAGCTCGACGATGCTCGAGAACAAGGTGTAGCCGACGACGCGGATCTCCTCCGCGTGGTAGTTGACGAGCGCAATGCGCAGATCTCGATTGAGGTCACGCGCGCTCAGCGGGCGGGGGGCGACGACACAGGGAACGATAGGGGTTGCGAGACGGATCGCCTGTTCGAAGATCGCGGGCGCCCCGATCGACGTCGGGGTGAGAAGGTCCCAGACGCGCAGCACTTGTTCCTCGACGAGCTGCAGCGCCGCTTCCGTGGCCGTGGCGTCGCCGAGCGACGCGTGCGTTCCCGCGGACGTCGGGTTCCTCGATGGCGCGTACATGGGGTTGTCCATGTCGTCTCTTCTCGCAACGGTGCGTGCGATCACCGTGAGCGCGGACCCATGAAACGAGGCGAACAGCAAGAAGGGGGCCACGGTACGGCGCAAGTGCGCCACCGGACTCGGATTCAGGATCCATGCGGCGCAATCTCGCCCGGGGAGTCGACATCCGCCACGGGCACGGCGAGCCGAATGCGGAAGATGGTGCCCCACTCGTGTTCGGAAAGCACCTCGATCTCTCCATCGTGCTCGGTGACGATCTGATGCACCACGGCCAAGCCCAGTCCGGTGCCTTCCTGGCGCGTCGTCGTGAACGGCTCGAAGAGCGCGGCGCGCTGCTCCGGCGGGATGGGCGGACCGGTGTTCGCGACATCGAGCTCCACGCTTTCTTCGTGCACGCGTGTGGAAATGCGGATCCTGCCGCTGCGTGCGGTCGCGTCCAGGGCGTTCATGATGAGGTTGACGAGGACCTGCTTCATGCGATCGGCGTCCAGGGCGATTTGCGGCACCTCGGCAGCGAGGTCGAGTTCCAGATGCGCGTTCGTGTCGCGCAGCTGCTGGCGCAGCAGACGGCGGCTCTCGCGCACGATCTCGTTCAGTGAAGTCGACTTGCGTTCGAGACGGGCGCTGCGCACGAACGCCAGCTGATCGTTGAGGATCCGCTCCAGGCGAGCGCTCTCGTCGACGATGACCTGCACGGCTTCACGATCGCTGGTTTTGAGGTTCGAGCTGCGCAGGATGCGCCGCGCGAACCCGCCCAGCGCGGTCAGCGGGTTGCGGATCTCGTGCGCGATCATCGAGGCCGCCTCACCCAACGCCGCCAGCTTTTCGTTACGGTACAGGAGCGCGTTGAGGCTCTGGATGCGCTCCTGATCGTCGCGGATGATCTGCAGCCGGCGCCCCAAGAGCACCGCGATGGCCGCCTGATCGGCGATGATCGACAGGAACCGACGGCTGTGCGCGTCGAACGTGCTGGGCGTGCCTTCGCCGACGCGGCGATACACCACCAACACGCCGGCCACCTCGCCGTCGATGCGCATGGGTGCGCTCACCAGGTCGAGCAGCGGCTCGCCGCGCGTCTCGATCCGTTGCCCGCTGCCGCGCGCCGTCTTCAGCGTCTCGCCCGCGATCTCGCTGCAGATGTGCACGCTGGCCTCGGGAAGCGCGGCACTGGCGTGATACTGCGTCTCGAGCCGCAGCTCGGCCGGTGCCGAATCGGCGACGAACAGGAGCGAACCGTCCGCATGCACCATCGAGGCGCTGATCTGCGCAATGCGTCCGAGCACCTCGACGAAGTCGTTGCTCGAAAGCAGCGCGCGGTTGATGGCCTGCACCTCGCTCAGCTCGGCGTAGCGCCGGCTGACGTCGTCGAACACCAGAACGTTCTCGATGATGACGCCCACGTAGCTGGCCAGGCCCGCCACCAGATCGACGCGGTCGTCGTCGACCGGGGCGCCGCTGTAGAGGTTGTCGACCACGAGCACGCCGAGCGTGCGGTCGCGTCCCGGGATGGGCACGACGACGAAGTCGTCGCTGTCGAAGGCCTCCGCGAACGGCTCCGACTCCTCACCCCGATGGAAGCGCACCGGCGTGGAATCGGCGTTCAGGACCGTGCGCGCGAGCACGCTGTACGACGCGTCCAGGGGCAGGTGCATGGCACGCACGCGTTCCGCCAGCGAGCCGCTCGCCGGCGGCTCGCGCGTGGGCTCGTCCAAGCCTCGGCGCAGCGTCTCGTCGAGTCCGGCGCTCTCCGCGTCGAGACGCGTCCAAATGCGCTGCGCTTCGTCCCCCGATGCCGGACCGATGGCCATGGCCCCGTGCAGCTCGTGGAGCTGCTCGTCCAGCAGGAACAGAAAGGCGCGGTTGAAGCCGATCGCCTCGCCCGCCGTGACGCAGGTCATGAACGCGCCCATGACCTTCGGAAGCTCGACCGACGACAGCGCCACGTCGATGCCCTTGAACAGAAGCGAGAGCTTCGCCACGCGCTCGTCGAGCCGCATGCGCTCGTGGCGCACCGCTTCGACCTCGAAGAGATCGTCCAGGCGCGCGCGCACGAACGCGCCGGCGGCCTCGAGCAACACGCGTGCTTCACGCGCGTCGAGCCCGGTTTGCTGTCCGTACACCAGTCGCAAGCGCGTGCCGTCGCTGCGCCGCATGTGGACGAAGAACGTTTCGTCCCGTTGCGTAACGTCGACGGCGTGCTCCGAATCCTGTGACGTCGGCTCGAAAACGGCGGCGTCGGCGGGAACGTTGGCGAGGATGTGCAGCTCACCGACGGGAGCGGCGCCGTCGCCCACCGCAGCGCTCCACGCCGGCTTCAGCTCGCGTAAGAGGATCTCGTGCGCGCGTCGCACCAGGCGCACGGCGTCACCTTCGCCAGCGAGATCGCGGACGATCTCGGCCAGGCAGCCGGAGCCGTGGACGCGTGTCTCCAACCCACACCTCCGCTCCCGAGCGCACGCTCAACGCGCTGCGACGTGCGGAGCCACCGGGACGTGTTGCCCGCCTCGACCCTGCAGGCAGCGGCCCGTCCACGAGCGTGGCTCGTGCACCAGACCGTCCGGCGGTCCGGCGTAGACGATCTCGCCACCCCCCGCGCCCGCCTCCGGTCCCATCTCGACGATCCAGTCTGCGGCACGCACGACATCGAGATGGTGCTCGATGACGATGACCGAGTGGCCGCGCTCGACCAGCTCGTGCAACGTGCGCAGCAAACGCGCCACGTCATCGAGGTGCAGCCCCGTGGTCGGCTCATCGAAAAGATACAGGAGGTTGCCATCGCGTTTCGAGGACAGCGCGCGCGCGATCTTGAGCCGCTGCGACTCCCCGCCCGAAAGCGTCGGCGCCGCCTGCCCCAAGCGCAGGTAGCCCAGGCCGGCACGCTTGAGCAGGTGCAGCTTGCTTCCCAGGCTCGGCGAGTCGTGGAAGAACGACAGAGCTTCGTCCACCGTCATCTCGAGGACCTCGGCGATGTTGCGCCCGCGGTAGTGCACCTCGAGAACTTCGGGCTTGAAGCGCATCCCGTCGCAATGCTCGCAACGCACGAAGATGTCGGCCATGAAGTGCATCTCGATCTGCACGGCGCCCATGCCCTCGCACTCCTCGCAGCGTCCTCCCGCCGTATTGAAGCTGAAGTGTCCGGGGGTCAGCCGGCGCATGCGCGCTTCGCGGGTCGAGGCGAAGAGGTTACGCACGTCGGTGAGAGCCTTCATGTAGGACAGTGGGTTCGAGCGCGGCGTGCGCCCGATCGGGCTGGCGTCGACGGCGACGACGTCGCGCACCAGGTGCGCGCCCCGGATGGCGTCGTACCAGCCGTGCGCCGCGCGGCTGGGCGGAACGAGATGCGACATCGCCTTGTGCAGCACCTCGTTGACCAGAGTGCTCTTGCCCGATCCGCTCACCCCGGCAACGCACACCAGCACGCCCAGGGGGAAGCGCGCGTCGACGCCGCGGAGATTGTGCAGCCGCGCGTTGTCGATCTCGATCCAACGGCGGCCGGGCGTGCGGCGCTCGGTCGGGACGGGGACTTCGGCGGCGCCGCTCAGGTACGCGAGCGTGCGTGACGCCTCGGCGTCCGTGCCGCTGGGATCGTCGCCGACACCGCGCGCAGGTTTCCCCTGGTAGACGATGGTGCCGCCGTTCTGGCCGGCGCCCGGTCCGAGGTCGATGAAGTGATCCGCCTGCCCGATCACCTCGGGATCGTGCTCGACGACGACCACGGTGTTGCCGTGATCGCGCAAACGCTTCAACGTTTGCACCAGTCGCGCGGTGTCGCGTGCGTGCATGCCCACCGTCGGCTCGTCCAGGACGTACAGCGCGTCGACCAGGTTGGATCCCAGGGCGCTTGCGAGGTTGATGCGCTGCGCTTCGCCACCCGAGAGCGTGCGCGTCAGGCGGTCGGCCGTGAGGTACTCGACGCCCACCTCGCACAGGAATCCCAGGCGCGCGCGCAGCTCGAGCAAGACGTCCTGGGCGACGACCCCGCGCTCACCGCTCGGCTGCAGGCTGTCGAGGAAGGTGCGCAGATCCCCCAGCGTGATCTGACCGAGCGCGGCGATGTCGTGGCCTTCGATCCGCACGCAGCGCGCTTCGGCGCGCAGCCGCGTCCCCTCACAGGTCCGGCACGTGGTCTCGTCCATGAAGCGCCGGGTGAAGAAGCGCGCGTACTTCTTGTACGACTTGGCGCGTAGAGCCTCCAGGAAGGGCAGAACGCCTTTGAAGCCCGGACCGCCGTCGAGCAGCAGGCGTTGCGTCTCGCGCGGCAGCTCGCACCAGGGCTTGCGCATCGAGATGCGCTGTCGCGCGCAGAACAGCTCGAGCTTGTTGGCGTAGTACTGGAACTTGCCGGTGGCCCACGGTGCGATCGCGCCGTCCTCGAGGCTGAGCTCGGGCTCGGGAACGATGAGACGCTCGTCGAACTCCAGCCGGTTGCCGAAGCCGCGGCAGTCGGCGCAGGCGCCGAGCGGGCTGTTGAACGAGAACAAACCCGGCGTGGGCTCGGGAAGATCGCTGCGGCACTTCACGCAGCGGCCGCGCTGGGTGAGCTCGAGCGTTTCTCCCGTGTCCGGTGCCAGCACCGACGCGAAGCCGCCCCCGCCGCGGTAGGCGGTCTCGAGCGCTTCGGCAATGCGCCCGCGCGACGACGCGCGCGCCACGATGCGGTCGGCGATGACGTGCACGCGCCGCAGGCGCGAGGAAAGCGCGGGCGCCGGATCGAGATCCACCGAACGCCCGCGCACCCAGATCCGGGCAAAGCCCGCCGTGCGCACCGCGTCCAGCACCTCGTCCAGCGTTTGGCCGCGCGGACGCTCGACCTCGAACAGCACGAGCAGACGCGTGCCGGACTCGAACGTCTCGACGACGCGGCGCGCCGCCTGCGAAGGCGACTCCACCGCCCCCGGCGTGCCGCACTTCGGGCAGTGGACCGTGCCGATGCGCGCAAACAGCAGGCGCAGGGAGTCGTTGACCTCGGTGGCCGTGCCCACGGTGCTGCGTGCCGACTTCACGTGGTTCTGCTGCCGGATGGCGATGGCCGGGCTGATCCCCGAGAGCTCGTCGACGTCGGGCCGTTCCATGCGTTCGAGAAACTGCTTCGTGTAGGTGGACAGCGACTCGACGTAGCGGCGCTGCCCTTCGGCGTACAGCGTGTCGAAGACCAGCGAGCTCTTCCCCGAACCGCTCACGCCGCTGACGACAACCAGCCGGCGGCGCGGGATGTCGAGATCGAGGTTCTTCAGGTTGTGCTGACGAGCGCCGCGAATGCGAATGGCCTGCACGGGAGCAACCACCTCACCACCACGCCTCGCGCGGCCGGGCGCCGCTGCACAGGACCGGTGTCGGGGAACGGGTCGAACAGTCAAGCATAGGGAGGGCGTTCGCAGGGTGTCAACGACGGGAACGATCGGAAGCGTCAACGACCCGGGCCGCGGGGCAGACGTGGCGTGCGCAGGGGACGGTAGCGTTCGAGGAGCGCGGCGTTGCGCGGGTGCTCGCGCAGGAAGACCGCCGTCGTCGCCGTGGGATGTCCCGGGCGCGGCGCCTCGCGATCGTAGAACACCAGGCGCCACTCGGGCGAGCGCAGCAACCACGCCGCGAACGGATGCACCTGCAGCGGACCGAAGTCGATCGTCAGCAGATGCCAGACGATGACGTTGGCATCGTAGCGCTCGAGCAGCGAAGGCACGACGCGCTCGGCGCCCGGCGGCATGCGGTAGAGGATCTCGAACTCGCGAATGCGCTCGATACCGTACAGATCGCCGCGCGAGTCGATCCACACCGAGTACTGCGGGTACAGATGGAAGGCGAGATAGCCGCCCCAGCGGTACGGGTTGATCAGGTTTCCGGGCAACGGATTCTCCCGCAGCCAAGCTGCGGCCACCTGCGGGAAGCGCCCGCGCAGCACGCGCTCTGTCTCCGAGCGTTCGCGCGGCAGCGCGCTTGCGGCAACGATCACGGTTGCCGCAACGATCGCCGTGCCCAGCGCGATCAGGAGCCGGCGGCCCGGCTTGCGTGCCACGGCGCCTTCGAACCTGCGCACGGCACCCGCGCCGAGGTTCATGTGCCACACCAGGAGAGGTGTTCCCAGGAGCAGGAGCAGCGGTGCGTGGCGTTCCGCCGCGAACGGCAGCGATGCGCCGCCGAGGCGCGGCATCGACACCCACGCCAACAGCAGACCGAGCGCGAGATGTTGCGGGGGCGTCGCGCGAACGCGCGCCACGAGCGCCGCCAACAGCGCCAGCACGATGGCGAAGTGCACCCAGGCATAGCCGCTGTCGAGATCCCCGGGGCGCTCTTCCTGCAGCGACTCGCTCAATCCGGATGCGACGTACTGCAGCGGATACGTTGCGCCCTCGAAGACGTTCGGGTTGAGGAGCGTGCACGCTGCGGCGAGCAGCGTGGCGATGCCCAG
>JBFJHN010000011.1:0-13385 GCA_041613275.1 Candidatus Krumholzibacteriia bacterium
GAATGCCTGCCAGCCAGTACAAGACCAGGAACGCGGTCCACAGGACGAGAAGCGAGATCGAGTAGGGCAGCATGAGCGAGATCACCGTGCCGATGCCGGTGCCCTTCACGTAGCGCGCGCAGAAGACGACGATGAGCGGGAAGTACGGCATGAGCGGCGTGATGATGTTCGTCGTCGAGTCGCCGACGCGGTACGCAGCCTGCGTGAGCTCGGGTGAGAGCCCCAGCTGCATGAGGATGGGCACGAAGATGGGCGCCAGCAGCGCCCACTTGGCCGAAGCCGAGCCCACGACCAGGTTGACGACGCAGCTCAGCAGGATGATCCCGACCAACGTCACTTGGCCCGGCAGCCCAAGCGCTTTCAAAAAGGCCGCACCTTTCAGCGCGATGAGCGCGCCCAGGTTCGACTGCGCGAACGCGTAGGTGAAGAGCGCCGCGAAGAAGGCCATGACCAGGTAGTAGCCCATCGTGCTCATGGACTTGCTCATGCCCTTGATGATGTCCTTGTGGTTCTTCACCGTGCCGGCGACGTAGCCGTACACCGTCCCAGGGATGATGAAGAACACGAAGATGAGCGGCACGATCATCTGCATGAGCGGCGATGCAAAAGATGTGAGCTTACCGTCAGGAGAACGCAGCGGCGAATTCTGCGGCCAGGCCGCGACGACGAGCAAGACGAGGCAGACGAACATCGTCACGTTGGCGATCCACAACCCGCGGTGCTCGCGTGCCGAGATCTCCTGCATCTTGGGCATGTCTTCCTCGTCGCCGTCGACGACGACGCCCTGCAGGCGCGGCTCGATGATGCGATCTGTGATGAACCAGCAGACGACGATGACCAGAATGCTGGACAAGCTGGTGAACAGCCAGTTGCACAGCGGATTGACCATGCGATCCGGATCGAGGATCTGCGCTGCCGACTGCGTGAAGCCCTGCAGCAGCGGATCGATGCCGGACGGAATGAAGTTGGCGCTGAAGCCGCCGGAGACTCCGGCGAACGCGGCGGCAATGCCGGCGAGCGGATGCCGCCCCGCAGCGTAGAAGATGACGCCGCCCAATGGGATGACGAGCACGTAGCCGGCGTCGGCCGCCGTGTGGCTGACGATCGCCACCAGCACCACCATGGGCGTGAGCAGCTTCTTGGGCGTGAAGTTCAGCATGCCCTTCAGGCCCGCATTGATGTAGCCGGTGTGCTCGGCCACGCCCACGCCCAACAAGGCCACCAACACCACGCCCAACGGCGGGAAGGTGACGAACACGTTCACCATGCTGGAGAGGAACGTGGCCAGCGCAGGTCCAGACAGCTGGTTGACGATGCGAATAGGCTCGTTGGAACGTGGATCGATCTCGGCGAACTCGACGCGGGCCAGCAAGACGGAAAGGATCCAGGTGATGATCAGCGCGATCAGGAAGAGCATCGCCGGGTCGGGTAGCTTGTTGCCGACGACCTCGACCCAGTTCAGGGCCTTTTGAACCCAGCCCGAGGGCTGTGCGGGCGCTGGCTTGTGAGCGTCGGCCATATCACCACCCGGGCGGAAATCCAGGCCAGCAGTATGGTCGCGGACCGCGGTGAGCGCAAGCAAGGTTTCTCACGCCGAGGGGCGCGGGAAGCCCATGCGGTCCACCAGGCTGAGGTAGCGCGGATCGTTGGCGACGTCTTTCCACATGAAGCGGCGCTGGATGAGCATGTACACCATCATGGGGGAGCGCACCTCGTAGCCCTTCTCGAGGTACGCGAGCATGCGGTCGTAGTCGCCCAGCTGGTAATACATGTCTGCCATGGCGACGGGCTCGACGAATTCACCGTCGTGCGGAGCTTCCAGCCGAGCCAGCGTTTCGCGCATGCGTGACGGGTCCCCGCACAACAACGCGTTCTGTGCCAGCCATCCCTGTGCGAGCGGGCTGCCGAGGTCGTCGCCGAGCAGCGCGTCGGCGCGCTGGGCTGCCGCGCGTGCCTTGTCGATCTCGCCCAGCAGCGCGTACGTCAGGCCCACTTTGATGTTGCCCCACACCCAGGTGGGATTGAGATCGAGCGCCTTCTCGAACTCCGCCGCGGCCTCGCGCAGCCGGCCGGCGACCATGAGGTTGTATCCGAGCTGATGAGACGCGTAGACGGACAGGGGATCGAGCTTCTGCGCCACGCGCGCTTCGGCGATGGCTTCCTCGTAACGCGCCATCAGCGACAAGTAGCTGGCGTATTCGCGGTGCGCGAGGTCGTTCTCCGGCTTGAGCTCGATGGCCTTGCGGTACGCTTCTCCGGCCGCTTCCCAGTCCCAATCGAAGTAAAGCGCGATCTCTCCGGCCAGCACGTACGCTTCGCTCAGCTGGTCGTCCAGCTGCAGCGCGCGTTGGAGCGCCGCCTTGGCTTGCGGCACCGTGCGTTCGCGGGCGCGCGAGTTGAACCAGGCCAGCTTGACGTAGCTCTCGCCGAGTGCCGCGTAGGCCAGCGCGAAGCGCGGCTCGCGTTCGATGGCTTGTCGAAAGAGCTCCTGCGCGCGGCTGGGGCCATCGTTTGACGTACCGAGCATGAGGTAGCGACCACGCAGGTAGAGGTCGTACGCCTCGGGATCGATCGTTTCTGCTGCGGCCGTCGCGATGTCGCCGCCCGCGCGCGCGTCGTTCGATGCGTCTCGCCCGGGGAGCTCACGGCGTAGCTTCTCACCGATCTTCGCCGCGATCTCGCGCTCGACGGTGAGGAACTCCGTCTTGTCGCGCTCGAAACGGTTGCCCCACATCTGACGCCCGTCTTCGACGTCCAAGAGCTCGGCTCCCACGACCAGCTTGTCGCCGCGCACGTCCACGTAGCCCGTGATCACGGATGCGACGCCCAGCTGGCGGCCGGCGTCGCGGGGGTCGGTTGCCGCGTCGTCGAAGCGCGCCACGCTATGACGCGACATGACCCTCAAGCTGCTGTTCTCCGACAGCCGGTTGATCAGGCTCTCCGTGATGCCCGCGCTCAGATACTCGGTCTCGGGATCGCCGCTCGAGTTGGTGAAAGGCAGCACGGCCACGCTCGGGTCCGTGGGACCTGTGGCACATCCGCTGCGCGACTGCCATACGAAGGCCATGGCGAGCAACGCCACCGCCAGTCCGCCGAGCACCACGGGGACGCGTCGGCGTTCACGCGACCGGCTCCGTGTCGGCTGCGACGGTCGAGCGCTCGGTGTCGCTTGGGCGACGTGTGATGCGCGCAACGTATCGAGCTCGTTGAAGACGTCGCGTGCGGTCTGCATGCGGCGCGCCGGTTCCTTTTCGAGACAGCGCGCGATCAGGCGCTCGAGCTCGGAGGGGAGATCGTCGCGCAGCTCGCCTGCCGGGGGAGGGGTATCGCGCAGGATGGCCGAGATCAGCTCCGCGTGACTCTTGCCCGCGTGCGGTCGCGCGCCGGTGGCCATTTCGTAGAGGATGGCGCCGAGCGCGTAGATGTCCGTGCGCGCGTCGACGAGGCTTCCCTGCAGCTGTTCGGGCGACATGTAGGGGAGCGTGCCGACGACCGTGCCCTCTTGCGTGAGGAGCGGCTCGGTTTCCATGGCGCTTGCGCCCTCGGGTCGCGGCGCCGTCTGCTTCGCCAGGCCGAAGTCGAGGATCTTGGGGCGGCCGTCGTCGCCCACCATGATGTTGGCGGGCTTGAGATCGCGATGCACGACGCCGACGTCGTGCGCAGCGGCCAGAGCTTCGGCCAGCGGTGCGGCGATGTCGAGCAGTCGGTCGAGCGCCATGCCCTCAGGCCCGATCGCGCGTTCGAGCGTCTGGCCGGAAACACATTCCATCGTGATGAAATGGCGGCCGTCGCTCTCCTCGATCGAGTGGAGGGTGACGATGTTGGGATGGTTGAGACCCGCCACGGCGCGCGCCTCACGCGTCAGTCGTTCGACCCGCGCGGGGTCCTGAGCGAGATTCTCGGGCAACATCTTGAGCGCCACATCGCGACCGAGCTTCGTATCCCGGGCGCGGTACACCTCGCCCATGCCTCCCGCGCCCAGCTTCTCCAGGACCTCGTAGTGTCCGATGGTGCGATCCATGTCTCGATGGTAGCGGGCGAGCGGCGGGCGGGCTACACGCGAGACCCAACGCGCCTGAAAACCGCGCCAGGCCGGTGCTATACTCCTCGGGTATCGCCCCCGAAATGGCCGTTCGGTCCCAGCGACGCCCGCGAGGCCCTTCAGCGGAAGCCGCCGCGGCCCTTCGGCTCCGCCGTGCGCACAGGCGCCAGGCTTTCGGAAGTCTTGCAAAAGATGTTGAAAATGCCGCAGCTCGTCGCCCGATTCGTGTTCGTGTGTGCTGCCGCGTGTGTCTTCTGCGTCGCCCCCGCGGGCGAGTTGTGGGCCGCGCCGCTGTACACCGACGTCACCAGCTCCACAGGGCTTTCCTTCCACAACACGCGCGGCCCCGCCTTGCCCGGGGTTCCGCTGCAATACGACGTGATGGCGCGCAACGTCGGCAGCGGTGCCGCCGTCGGCGACTACGACGGTGATGGTGATCTGGACGTCTACATGCTGGGCGCGTGGGGATACTCGAACAAGCTGTTCCGGAACAATTACCCGTCCAAGACGTTCACGGACGTCACGACGTCGCCGCTGGACGACACCGGGCTGTCGCGCGTGGCGCACTTTGCCGATCTCGACAACGATGGCGATCCCGACCTGCTCTTGGTGAACGACGACGATGGCGTGACGACACCCCGCAGCAAGATCTTCCGCAACGACGGCGGCACGTTCACAGACGTCAGCGTAGGCTCGGGGTTCCGGCCCATCGGCTACCTGCATTCGGGTGTGGCGCTCGCCGACTACGATCTCGACGGGCTGCTGGACATCTACGTCACCGTGTGGACCGGGGGCTATCTGGGCGGCCACAACCGCTTGTACCGCAACCTGGGCAACTGCACCTTCCAGGACGTGACGACGTCGGTCGGACTGAGTGCGATCGAAGTGTTCTCGTTCGGTGCGATCTTCACCGACGTGTCGGGCGACCATCACCCCGACCTGCTGGTGGCGGTGGACGGGGGCTCGGACTACTACCTCGAGAACTCGGGCGGCACCTTCAGCGACGCCACGTCGAGCTCGCACGCCAATCATTTCGGCAACGACATGGGGATCGCGGTGGCGGACTACGACGACGACGGCGATCTCGACTACTACCTGACGAATATCACCGATCCTTCCGGTTTCCACGGCACCGGAACGTACAACGTCTTCTACGAGAACCAGTGGGACGCCATGGGGATGGTCTCGTTCATCGATCGGGCGACCGCGCTCGGTGTGCAGGACACCTATTGGGGTTGGGGCACGCAGTTCGTGGACGTCGAGCAGGACGGCGATCTCGATCTCATCGCGGTCACGGGGTTCGACGAGTTCGTCCTCGACACCACGGGCACGAACTCGCCGGTGTATCAGACGCCGTCGGTTCTCTTCGTCAAGAACGGCAGCACCTACAGCCGCGTTCTCGGCGCGGGCCTGGACGACCCCGACGACTCCCGCGCGCTGATCGCCTTCGACTACGACCGGGACGGCGACCAGGATCTCCTGATCACGAACATGGACCAGCCGGCGCGCTTCCTCGAGAACGTCAGCACGAACAAGGGACACTGGCTCAACGTCAAGCTGCAGCCCGATTGCAAGGCTTTGGGCGCGGCGGTGTACGCCACGACGGGAGGCACGACGCGACGTCGCGACGTGGTCGCAGGGCGCAGCTACATGGCGGGCACGCCACCCGAAGCCCACTTCGGTCTGGGGTTCGCCACGACGGTCGATCAGCTGCGTGTCGTCTGGGCGGACGGCAAGGAAACGGTCCTCACCAACGTCGCGGCCGATCGCACGATCACCATCAGTACGCCGCTGTCCGTGCCGGCCGCGAGTTCCTGGGGTTACGCGGTGCTCGCGACCGTTCTGCTCCTCACCACGTCGTGGGCGGTCACACGACGCGCACGACGTAGTAGTTGTTCTGCACGTCGTGCGACAGATTGTGCTTCTGGACGTCGTTGAAGCCTGCGGCGTGCAGCATCTCGTAGGCCTTCTCCTCGCCCCACATGGCGCCCAAGCCCATGCCACCCTGTGCCAGCGACACCGTCATGCAGTGCATGCACGAGACCGTGTACAGAAGCGGCCCGATGGGATGGTCGAAGTTCTTGTGCACGTGCGAGGATCCGGCGATGTCCTGCATGAGGAACGTGCCGCCCTGTCGTAGCGCGCGCGCGATGCCGGCCAGCACGCGGTCGGGCGCCTTCTGATCGTGGATGGCGTCGAACGCCGTGATCAGGTCGTAGCAGTCGGGCTCGTCGAACGTGGTCAGGTCGCGCGCTTCGAAACGGATGTTTGTGGTCCCGTTCGACTTCGCCTCGCTTCGCGCGAACTCCAACGCTTCATCGTTCAAGTCGTAGCCGACAAAGCGGCTCTTGGGGTACGTGCGCGCCATGAGGTTGAGCGCCCGACCACGCCCGCAGCCGATGTCCAGCACGTCGATGCCGCGCTCGAGCGCCTCGGGGACTCCCGGAGCGAGCGGCAGGACCTGGTCGACCAGGGCGGGCAGCACCGATTGCCCGCTGTCCTCGGCCATGACCTCGTGGAAGCGCGGGTAGGCGTCGTAGGGCACGCCGCCGCCGTTGCGGAAGCACTCGACGATGCGGTCCTCGACGCCGCCGAGCAGGCCGATGTACTGCGCGAACACCGCCATGTTGTCGGCGGCGGCGCTGCGGGTGAGCACGGCGGCGTGCTCGGGCGGCAGGCGGAACTGCGTGCCGGTGGCGTCGCACTCGACGATGCCGCCCACGGTCATGGCGCCCAACCATTCGCGCACGTAGCGCTCGTCGAGCTTTGCTGCGGCCGCGATCTCGTGGCTGCTGGCGGGCGGCAGCTGGGTCATCGCATCGAACAGTCCGGTGCGGTGTCCGACCGACGTCATGAGACACAGGGCGCCGCCGTTCAGGACGCCGACCAGCTTGTCGGCGAAGGCTTCGGCGCGCTGCGTGTCGATCTTCGTCTGGGGATGGGTCGAGGCCTCCACGGGAGACTCCTTTCGCGTGGACGCCGCGGCATGGCGGCGGTTCCGGCGACGGCGGGCACCCGCAGCGGGTGCTTCCAGAGACCGCGCGTCGCATTGCATGCATGCGAAGGTAGTGTCCGCGGAAGTTCCGAACCATTCGCGGAACCACCGTATTTTGCGGGGCGGACTACCGTAGTGGCGGCGGTCGAATGACGCCTCAGGCCGAGGGGCGATCGAGCAAGCCCAGCTCGGCCAGGCGTTTCGCCGCCTCCGTCCGACTGCGGCAGTCCAGTCGATCGAGGATGTTCGAGACGTGCATGTCCACGGTGCGCGTGCTCACGAAGAGCCTGCCTGCAATCTCCTTGTTGGTGTGGCCGTCGGCCATCAGGCGCGCGATCTCCACCTGGCGCCGCGTCAAACCCTGGCGGCTCTCATGCGCAGCGCTGTCCGGGCGGCGACCCTCCTCGACGCGTTCGCCGAGCGTTTCCATCTCCTGGGCGATCGCTGCCGCGAGGGGGCGGGCGCCCAGCTTGCGCGCCAGACGGTAGGCCGTCGTCAGCTGACGCACGGCGTCGGGCCTGCGGTTGCAGCGCACGAGCGCGACGCCTGCACGCCAGGCGCTTTCGGCCTGCTCGTACGGAACCTCGAGCCGGGACGCATGCTCCGCGGCTTGCTCCAGCTGTCGGGCGGCCTCGGCGAAATCTCCCGTGACCCATGCCACCTCGCCGAGCGCGTGCGCCAGCGCGGCGGCGGCCTCCGGATTTCCCGTGCTGGAAGCGATGGTGGCGAGCGACTCGGCACAGCGCGTCGTCTCGGCCTCGTCGCCCGCGCGCGCGTGGAACGTTGCAGCACGAGCGAGCCAGGCGATGACATCGTGGCGGTCTTCGGTGCGCGCGAAGCATGCGAACGCCTGCTCGTAGTCGCGGCGCGCTCGGTCGCGCTCGCCGTCCTGGTCCGAAACGCCCGCCAGGGCGAAGAGCGCGATGAACTCGAGCACCTCGATGTCGTGCGAACGCGCGCGCGCCATGGCGCTCTGCAGGCTCTTGCGCGCCGAGCGCGCTTCGCCGCGGTGGCTGCGCAGGATTCCGAGCACGAGATCGGCGATGGCCTTCGAGCCGGCGGGCGCCGACGCGTCGTCGAGGATGTCGCGACACACCTGCATGGCGCGCTTCCACTCGCCGGTGCGGTAGAGGATGTACGCCATGCACCCCATGCACGCGTGCGCTGCGAGCTCGGCACCCTGCGCGCGGCAGTAGTCCACCGCGGTGCCGTAGGCGTCGCGCGCTTCGGGATAGTTGGAGCTGTAGTCGAGAACGCTCGCCAGGCGCCGATAGGCTTCCGACGCCGCGTCGGTCTTCCCCGACTCGAGCGCCAGCGCCAGGGCATGCTCGGCGAGCTCCCGTCCGCCGGTGAAGTCGCCCTGCATGGCGCGCAGGTTGCCTTCGAAGCCGATCGCGCGCGCGACCAGATCGCGGCGCTCGGCGCTCTCGGCCAGCGCGCGCGCACGCTGCACCGACTCGAGCGCACGTTCGAGCGCGCTGTTCGCGGTGTGGCGGGCAGCCGCCGCCAGACGCTCGATGGCCGCCTCGGCGGTCTCGTGCGCGCGTTCGAACGCCTCGGCCGAGCGAGCGCGAGCGTCGAGCGCCTGCTCCCAGGCGCCTTGCAGGCCGTACACGCCGGCCAGCTCGCGCAGCACGCGGGCGCGATGCGCCTCGTCTCGCTGCACGGCCGGGCTCTCTGCGGCCTCACGCAACGCACGTGCGGCGTCGTTCAGCTGCCCGCCGACCTGCGCGCAGTGGGCGAGGCGTTCCAACGCCGCCACGCGCGCGGGCTCGTCGTGTCCCTCGGGCCAGAGCTCGAGCGCGCGATGCGCGGCGCGGGCTGCATCCCGGTAAGCGTGCAAGCGGCACGAGCGCTCGGCGATGTCGAGCAGCGCTTGGCGTGCGGCAGCGTGCTCGCGCGCTGCGAGCCAGTGCTCGGCGACGTGCTCGGGCGGCGCTCCCGCGCGCTCCAGGTAGGCGGCGATCCGACGGTGCAAGGCGCGCCGACGCGACCAGACGATCTCGCCGCGAATGGCTTCGTGCACCAGCGCGTGGCGAAACGCGCCGCGTCCCGGCGCAGTCTCGACGACGAGATGACGCTCGAAGAGCGCCTCGATGTCGTCGTCACCGCCCGCCAAGCCGGCGACCAGCTCGAGATCGAACTCCACACCGACGACGGCTGCGACGTCGAGCAGACCGCGAGCCTGCGAGGACAGGCCGTCGAGTCGCAGCAGGACGGCGTCGCGCACGCTCTCGGGAATCGGCACCGTCTCACCTGGTGCGAGGGTGACGCCGTCGTCGTCGTTTTGAATGCGGCGGCTCGTCACCAGCGCGCGGGCGAGCTCCTCGACGTACAGCGGCACACCGTGCGTTTGCGTTTGCACGAGATCCACCAGCGAAGAAGCGGGCTTGGCTTCGAGAACGTCCTCCAGGAGCGATGCGGTGGCGTCCATGGACAACGGCTCGAGTTGGATCTCGTGCAACAGCCGGGCCCGCCGCAGATCGTTGCGCAGCCTGCGTACCGGGTGGTTGCGCACGATCTCGTCGCTCCGGTAGGCGGCGACGACGGCCAACGGTTCATGAGCGATGCGTTCGGCGAGACGCGGCAGCAGCTCGAGCGTGGCGTTGTCGGCCCAATGCACGTCGTCGAGGAAGATGCAGATCCGTTGCTCCTGAGCGCACGTGGCGAGTGCGCCGAGGATGGCCTCGACCAGAACGTCGGGCTCCACGCTCGTCGGCGCCGGCCCGAGCTCTGGTAGCAGCAGTGCGAGATGACGCGTGAGCGGTTCGTGGTCCAACGGATGCCGGAAGCGCGCCATGCAGTCGCGCAGCACGGACGCGATGGGACCGTACGAGGGCGTCGCCTCCTCGCGCGCGCGACCCACGACCGGCTCGAAGCCGGTCTGACGGATGCCCTGCTCGGCCAGTCGCGTCTTGCCGACGCCGGCCTCGCCGGCCAACAAAACGACGGCACCGCGTCCGGCACGCGCGGCAGCCAGCGGGCGCTCGAGCTGCGCCAGCTCGTCGGTGCGGCCTACGAGGCGTGGGGAGGCTTGCATGCATTCAGGGTATCACGCGATGGGCGGAGGCGGAGGTCAGCGCGCCGCGCGTTCGAGGCTGCGCTGCGCCGGAGTCATGCGCTCGAGATAGATCTCAATGTTGCGCACGCGCCATTCGGGGTAGCGCGGGTGCATGTTGATCGTTTCCCAGTGCAGCGACGCCAAGCCGCGCCACAACGTTGCCACTTCGAGCGCGCGCGCGAAAGCATCGTCGTTCACCTGGGGCCAGTGGGGCCGTACGCACTGCAAGTACTCGCGCGAATCGGCGACGAGGACGTCGATCGTGGGCAGTCCCCGGCCCGAAATCTCCCAATCGAACGCCATGAGCTGCGGTGCGCCGCCGTTCTTGCGCACGCGCACGTTGAACTTGGAGAAGTCGTTGTGCACCCAGGTTTCGGGCATGCCAGCGGAGACACTTTGGATTCTCGGCCACACGGACGCGACCTGATCGCACATCTCGAGGGCGGCGTTCAGCACACGACGCGCGCCGGCATCGTGTTGCAGCTCGTCGAACCGCGCGCGCAAGACGGCGCGCGCCTCGCACAGGTGCGTCTCGTAGTAGGCTGCGCCGCGATCGGGGAGATCGGCCACACCGTCGGACGTCGAAGTGTGCAGTGCCGCAAGCCAACGTGCCGCGAGCGTGCGGTGCATGTCGTCTTTCGAGTCGAACCGCACACCGGCGGCATCTTCGATGAAAAGCCAGCCCCATCCGGCGTCGGCATCTTCGACGAAGCCGTGGTACGCCGGCGACTCCAGCTGCAGGCGCGTCAAGCGCAGATAGGCGTCACGCTCGATGCGTGCCGTTTCGGCGCGGCACTTCTTGGCGATGACGCGCGCGTCGCTCGCGCCGCGCGCGCGGACACCGAAGAGACGGAAGACAAGCGACTTGTTATGGCGATGGATGAGCTCTGTGCGCTTCGGGGCAGCCCCCGCGCCGGCCAGCGATTCCCATGCGCGGGTCACGTCGCGCTCCTCGAGCGCTGTGGACACCGGAGCCTCAGGAACGTGGGTCATCGTTCTCCCGTCCGGCGAGCGAGAGTGCGCCGTCCTCGCCGTC
Organism: Candidatus Krumholzibacteriia bacterium; assembly: GCA_041613275.1. Lineage (GTDB taxonomy): Bacteria > Krumholzibacteriota > Krumholzibacteriia > JBFJHN01. Next base: position 11,135 of record JBFJHN010000011.1, read on the forward strand.
ACTGGAGCGATCGGCGTGTCGTGTGTCCGATGCGGTTTGCTCGCGCACCTGGACGCGGCCGTCATCTCCAAGTGTGAGCAGAAGGTCGCAGTGGCGCAAGGTGCCGAGCCGATGCGCGACGATGAACGTCGTGCGGCCGCGCATCAGGCGCTCGAGCGTTTTGAGGATCCCGGCCTCGGTCCCGACGTCGACCGAGCTCGTCGGCTCGTCGAGAATGAGGATCGGCGCGTCCTTGAGGAACGCGCGTGCCAGCGTGATGCGCTGGCGCTCGCCGCCCGACAGGCGCATGCCGCGCTCGCGCACGGGCGTCGCATAGCCCTCGGGGAGCGCGCGCACGAAGCGGTCGGCGTCGGCGGCCTGTGCTGCACGCACGATGTCGGCATCGCTGGCGTCGGGTCGCGCGTAGCGCACGTTCTCCGCGATGCTGGTCGAGAAGAGCACCGGATCCTGCGCCACGATGGCGAACTGGTTGCGCAAGTCGGCAACGCGATAGTCGCGCAGGTCGACGTCATCCAGAAGAATGCGTCCGCTGAGCGGATCGAAGAAGCGTGTGAGCAAGTGCAGCAACGTCGATTTGCCCGAGCCCGTGCGCCCCATGATGCCCACGCGCGTTCCCGGCGCGATGTCGAGCGACACGTCGCGCAGCACCGGTTCCGAAGCGTCGTAGCCGAAAGACACCGACTCGAAGCGCACGGCGCCGCGCGCGCGCCCGAGCGGCAGCGCGTCGGCGCGCTCGGGAACGTCGGGGTGCTCGTCCAGCAGCGCGAAGGCGCGCTCGACGCTGGCGAGGTGGCCCTGGAGGCTCGCGACCTTGCGGCTGATCGTGCGCATCGGGCTGTAGAGCTGCGCCAGGTAGCTCATGACCAGCAGCAGCTCGCCGAGCGTGAGCGCGCCCGACACGACGTGGCGCGCGCCGACGAACAGGATTGCGGCGGTGCCGGCGGCCGTCGTCATCCCGACCAGCAACGCCAGACCGTTCTCGGCGAACGCCAGACGCAGGCGCTGCCGCATTCCCAAACGCGCGGTGTCGACGAAGCGAGCGAGCTCGCGGTGCTCCTGACCGAACGCTTTCACCACGCGCAGCGACGACATCACCTCGTACACCACGCCCAGGGCGTCGCTTTCGAGCTTCTTCACCTCGCGCGACCGACTGCGAAGGCGCGTCCGGTAGATGCGCGTCAGCACGAACAGCGCCGGCGCAACGGCCACCGCCACAAGGGCGAGCGCGCGGTCGAGCTGAACGATGACGTAGAACATCGATGCCAGCGTGATCAGCGCGGTGACGAACGGGATGACCCCGTCGATGGCGAGATACTGGATCGAAGCGGCATCGCGCTCGATGCGGTACGCGGCGTCGGACGCGCCGCGCCGGTCGTGATGCAGGGGAGACAGACGCTGCACGTGCTGGAACAGCTGCGCGCGAAAGTCGAGCACCATGCGCTCGGCGGTCCACGTGCGCAGAAGCGCAGCGCACAGGCTGCGCAGCTGGCTGACGAGCGCGATGGCCAGCACCAGCCCGACGGCGAAGATCAACATGTGCGACGGGGGACGCGTCCAGGCCGCAGGCACCCACGGCTGCAGCAGAGCGGGCAGCGGATCCGAGCCGATGACGTTGTCGACGACGAGCTTGAGCGGCAACGGCAGGAGAAGCGCCAGCGGGGTCGCGAGCAGCTCGAGCCCGAACAACGCGACGAAGCGCGCACGCACGGGGCGCATCTGGTGCAGCAACCGTCGGTAGAGACGCCAATCGTTCATACGTGACCCTCGAGATGGGCGGAGTGGTCAGGCCACGCTGCGCGTGAGGCGCTCGTCTTGCGGACGGGGCACTTTGGGCTCGGCGCCGAGCAACGCGTCGAAGTACTCGATCGTGCGCAGCAAGCCGTCGCGCAGCGGTGTCGTGGGCTCCCATTCGAGCTCGGCGCGCGCCAGCGTGATGTCGGGGCGGCGCTGTCTCGGGTCATCACACGGAAGCGGCTTGAACTCCAGGCGCGAGCGCGAACCCGTGAGCTCGAGAACCGCGTGCGCGAGCTGCGCCACCGTCAGCTCGGCGGGGTTTCCGAGGTTCACGGGGCCGATGAAGTCGTCGCGGCTGTCCATGAAGCGCACGAAGGCCTCGATGAGGTCGTCGACGTAGCAGAACGAGCGCGTCTGCGAACCGTCACCGAAGATGCTGAGCGGCTTGCCGGTCAGCGCCTGGACGATGAAGTTCGACACCACACGCCCGTCGTCGACGTTCATCTGCGGCCCGTAC
>JBFJHN010000012.1:0-13261 GCA_041613275.1 Candidatus Krumholzibacteriia bacterium
CCAATCGCGCGACAACCGGATCGTTTGAGTCACCACGCGCTTCCAGCTTCGACGCGCGTGCGTTGTGCGCGCGCTCGGTTCGATGACGGCTCTTTCATGAAGCGTCGCGCGGAGAGGTGTGGCATGTGCGTTGCTGGAGTCCCGACGTCGACGCAACAGTTCGAGGCAGACGCACGGCCCATGTGGGCTGGTGCCTCGACACATTCGCACGCAGCGGAGTGCTGTTTCACGACGTGGCGTCGCACACCGTTGCCCAGATCGAGCGGCGCAGCGGTCGTCGGCCTCACGCACCCGGCTTGGATGCTGGATTCGTGGGAGCAAACAGGAGGTTGGCAGTTCCAATGAAGAGGCGAATGGTCATCCTGGTCACGGTCGCGGTGTGGGCCATGGGGAGCGTGGGGTGCGGCAACAAGTCGACAACGGCTCCGATCCCACCGCCAACGGTGGACACCGTTCCGCCCGCCGCGGTGACCGGCTTGGCGTTCCAAATGAACGCAACGCAGAACCCGAACATCGTTGCCACGTGGAACCCGGGCGCCGAGCTCGACTTGGCCGGGTACAACGTGTACCGCGCCGAGGTCCCCGATGTGGGTGAGGTCCCCGCCAAGCGCGAGATGGATCACATCATGGGCAACATCGAGCTGGTCACGATGGTGAGCGAGGCGATCTACACGGACGACAACGTGGAAATCGGCGGCAGCTACATGTACGCGATCACGGCAGTGGACGTCTCCGGCAACGAGAGCGCTCGTGTTCTCTCGACCCCGGTGAAGGTCGTCGTCGCGACGCGCGACACCGATGGCTTGCAACTGAACTAGGTTCGTACTCCGCAGGTACGAGTACCCAGGAGGCCGGTCGGCAACGACCGGCCTTCCTTTCGTGCCGCGGTCCGGCTCCCCTCGGGGACGCGACGGAAGCCTCGGGCGGGAGTCAGCCGTCCTGCGGCTCGCCCGAGCCGGGTCTTGTGACGCGGGTCACGAAGCTTCGGTACGCTTGCGTGAGCGCGCGGGTCAGGCGGCCCGGGCACGCTTCGCCCACCGTCGTCCCGTCGACGCGCCGCACCGGAACGATCTCGACGAGGCTGCCGGTGAGGAACACTTCCGTGGCGGCGTCGAGCTGCTCGCGCGTGATCCCGCCCTCGTGCACGGAGATGTCCGTCTGCGCGGCGATCGTGAGAACCGCGTTGCGCGTGATGCCCTTCAGACAACCTTCGCGAGGACGCGGTGTGCGCAGAACGTTGTCGGCACCCACGACGAAGACGTTGGTGTAGCTGCCCTCGGTCAAGACGCCGTCGCGGCTGAACTGCAGGACCTCGAAGACCAGCGTGGAGCTGGCCTCGCGCCGCAGCATGAGATGCGCCTGATAGCTGGTCGACTTGACGCGGTTCCAGCGGCTCGCCTGCCGCATGTGCTTCGACACTTCCACGTCCACGCCGAAGTCGTACAGGCTCCCTTCCGGGGGCTCGAACGCATCGACCGTCATCAGGAGCGTCGGGCTGCCAAAGGTCGCAGCCGGCGGGCGGCCTCCGCCGCGAGTGACGGTGATCCGCAGGCGCGCATGCGATACTGACGGGTTGCTCTCCACCAAGAGCCGCACCTGGGCCAGGAGCTGGTCGCGACTCCAGGGGACGTCGATGTCGACGATGCGGCAGGAAGCGAAGAGGCGCGCCAGGTGCTCTTCGAGGAGGAACGGCACGCCGGCGTAGACGCGCAGGGTTTCGAACACGCCGTCGCCGACCAGAAAGCCCAGGTCGTCGATCCCCAAGCGCGCGGCATCGCGGGGAAGCAGGTCCCCGTTGAGGACGACGTAGGAATCGGACGAGCCCGGAGAGGACACGGTTCAGGCCTCCCGCAGCGCCGTCGGCGTTTCCAAGCTGCGTGCGCGCGCCGTTCGCGCCGGCGCGGCTCCGTCGCTCGCGTACAGCGCTTCCAACAAGGCGCGGCCCTTGGCCAGCGTTTCGGCGTACTCGCGCTCGGCGTCCGAGTCGGCGACGATGCCGCCCCCCACGTTGAAATACGCATGACCCTGCTGGACGAGGAACGTGCGAATCAGAATGTTCAGGTCCATGCTTCCGTCCAGTCCGATGTACCCGGCCGAGCCCGTGTACACACCACGCCGCAGCTGCTCGAGCTCGTCGATGACTTGCATGCAGCGGACCTTCGGAACGCCCGTGATGCTCGCACCCGGGAAGGTCGCCGCCAGCACGTCCAGCGCGTCGCGTCCCGCGCGCAGCGTTCCAGCCACGTTGCTCACCAGATGGCGCACGTGCGAGTAACGCTCGATGCTCATGAAGCGTTCGACCTGTACGCTTCCCAGCTCGCACACGCGACCGATGTCGTTGCGCGCCATATCAACGATCATGAGGTGTTCGGCGCGCTCCTTCTCGTCGGCCAGAAGCTCTTGCTCGAGCGACTCGTCCTCCGACCGTGTCGTGCCGCGCGGTCGCGTGCCGGCGATCGGTCGGGTTTCGACGCGGTCTTCGTGCACGCGCACCAAACGCTCGGGGGAACAGCTGACGACCTCGTGGCCCGGGAAGCGCATGTAGGTGGCAAAGGGTGAGGGATTGATGCGTCGCAAGCCGCGGTACAACGTGGCCCCAGCGCCGTCGAGTGTCGTTTCGAAGCGGTGCGACAGGTTTGCCTGGTAGATGTCGCCGGCAAGAATGTGCTCGCGCGCGCGTGCGATCATGTCGTCGTACGCACGGCGATCGAGGTTGCTTCGCAGAGTCTTGAGCACGTCACGGCGCACGTCAGGCACCACGCGCCCGGCTGAAAGGACGCGCGCAGCAGATGCGCCGCGTCGCGTGGTGGGTGGGACCCCGCCGGACCGTGGGATCTGGCCACACAGCTGCTTCACCTCGTCGGCGAATGCATGCGCCGTATCCCATGCGCGCTTCCAATCGTCACGCGCACGCTTGGAGACGCAGCGGTGGTGGATGCGTAGCGTCATCCGCCGCGCACGATGATCCCAGCCCACGACTCTGCGGACGAACGCCATACACACGTCGGGTGTGGCGAGGTCGTCGATCACGGTATCCGGCAAGCGCTCGAGCCAGTTCTTGAAGTCGTAGGACACGTACCCCACGTAGCCGCCGCTGAAGCCGCCATCGGCGTACTCGACGGCGCCGCCGCCCTCGTCACGCAGAACCCGGCGCAGCTCCGCCAAGGGATCGCCGCACTTCCAGCGCGTCGAACGCGCACCGGCTCCGTCCCGCTGCCAGCGCCCGGCGCGCAGGATCAAACGAAACTCCGGGGCCCAGCTGAGAAACGTGCGCTGCTGGAGGTCCGCAGGTCCTCCGGGTGTCTCGAGCAGGAACACGGGCACCTCGGGCGGCAAGGCCTCGACGAGATCCAACGGATCGCACACGGGTGCGTCGAGCTCGAGCACCAGCGGCAGCGAGCGGCCGACGCGGTGCGCGCGTCGGAACGTCGTCTCGTCCGGGTGGATGCGTGTGATCTCGAACCTCATGGGGTCCCGTTTGGCGACCGGCTCGGATCCCGCGCGCGGAAAACCGGACGCGTGGAAGACACGGCGAAGGCACGCGCGAGCCCGAGGTCGAAAAGCTGGTGTTTGTGCAGAAACTGGCCACCGCACTCTAGCGGGGAAGTCCGGACACCACAACCGGGAAACGCGGCACCGTCGCGGGGCGCGAGCCGCGAGCCGCCCGGGATGCGCCCGCGCGCGGTTCTGCGGAATTCCACTCGATGCCCGAAACCGGCATGTCGGGGACCCGTGTTCCCGGTACGGCTTTCGCAGACACCTTGTGGCCTTCCAGGCGTCCAGGAGGACAGGCACGTGTCGGCAGTCGACAAGATTCTCAAGAAAGCCGAGCAAGAGCGTCGCAAGGGCAACGACGACAAGGCCCTCGAACGCTTGAAGGAAGCTCTGGCGCGTGAACCGCGCCAGTACCCGTACGCGCGTGCCGCAGCACTCATCTGCTTCGAGACGGGGCGCACGATCGAGGGCGTGTCCATCCTGCGCGCAGCGATGAAGCGCGTGCCGTCCGAGCGGCCCGACGCGCTGGAGCTGGCGCGCGAAGAGTTTCAACAAGGTCACCAGCTGGAGATCGCCGAGCTCCTGTACGACGCCTACCTCGCCGAGCCGGATTACGACCAAGCGCGCGCCATCGTCGAAGATCTGACCGATTCCGACGCCGAGAAGTTGCTGCACAAGCTGCAGTCGAAGCTGTCTGCGCTGCGCGAGGACGCTCCCGAGAACAAGCGACGCATGGCGGGAATGCTGTTGGCCCAAGCAGTCGCACTGTCCGCCATGAAGCGCCCGGTGGATGCGGCAGCCTGCTTCGACCGTGTGCTCGAGGCCGACCCGAACATCACCGAAACCATCGGACGCCTGTGCAAGGAAGAGCTGCAGCGCTCGCGGCGCTGCAGCGCGGTGCGCGTTGTGCTGGGACGTTGCTACCTGCGCATCAAAGACTACGAGCGCGCCGCGGAGCAATTCCTCAAGACGAGTCAGGATCCGGGTTGCCGCGCACGCACCCTGCACCTGCTGGGGGATGCACCAAAGAACCGCACGCTGCGCGAGCTGCGCGCGTACCTGTTGCTTTTGGAGAAGCAGTTCGACGCGGCGCAGGAAACGCTCGAGAGCCTGCTGGACGGAACACCCGACTCGGAGACTTCGGTGCGGCGCGTCTTGGAGCAGGTCCCGGACGTCGCGCACGCGACGCCCGGACTGGCCCAGCTGTTTGCGCGCGTTCTGGCGAGCACTCAGGCTTCGGGGCGCGCGCTGCGCGAGCTCGAAGTGCATCGCGAAAAGGGTGGCAACGCGGCTTCGAGCCTGGTGGTCGTCGACGAAATCCTCGAGAAGAATCCGAACGACGTCGACGCTCTGCAGTTGCGCGCCCGCCTGTACCTGGACATGCGCGGCTGGGCCGAAGCGGCGCAAGACTTCCAGCGCGTGCTCGCGGGCGATCCGACGCGTGCGCGTGCATTGAAGCAGGAGCTGGAAGGCGTCTGGCAGCCGTCGCCCGAGCTCGCGCCGATCGGCGCGCTTCTCGTGCACATCTACGTGCAGATCGAGTCGCCGCGTGAAGCGGCGGACATCTTGAGCACGGTCTACGAGACGGGCGGCTCCACGCCGGCCGTGTTGTTCGAGCTCGCGTCGGTCATCGCAGGGCGCTACGGCTTCACGTCGGAGATTCTCGCCGTTTTCGTGCAGTCGGCGCTCGAGCTGCATCGCGAGAGTGACGCGCGCGCGGCAATCCAACACTACTACGCCTCTCCAGGCGCGCGCGTGGCCGAGTTCACGCAGCGGGTCGAGGCCATCCTCACCGCGCGGCCGGAGCTCGGCGAGCCGCTGGCGCGCGTGTTCGAAGGCATTCAGGTTCCGCTGTCGCTGCACATGCTCTTGGTGCGGTGCCGGCTGTTCGGGGACAACCCGGTCGCCGCGTTGGCGGACCTCGCCGCGTTGGCCGCGAACCATCCGGATTCGCGCCCCGCCTCGTTGGACGTGCTCGAGAGCTTCCTCCGGCAGTGCGGGGAGGTGCCGGAGGCTCTCGAGCTCGCCGCCGAGCTCCATCTGGACACCGGACAGCTGACCCAGGCGGCGGAGCTCTTTGCGCGCGCCGTGAGCGCGGATCCCAACGCGGCCGAACGCGTCTGCCGGCGCGCCGACCGCATGCTCACCCAGGCGGCGGCGTTCGACGAGGTCTGGCGTCCGTTGATCCTCGCGCTGGTCGACACGCAGTGCTATCGCTTCGCGCGCGACCTGTGCTACCGCGCAGCGCAAGCGGTGCCCGCCGAACGGCAGGGCTTCCTGCATGCGGCGCTTGGCGCCTGCCAGGTCGACGCAGGTCAGGTGGCTGCGGCGAGCGAGGCGTACGAGAATGCGCTCGCCTGCCAGGACGTCGACTTCGCGCGCGTCTTTGCCGGCTTGCACCAGGCGCTCGAGCTGGACGCTCAGCATGGACACACGCACTACGTGCTCGCACGCGCGATGCTGCGCGCCGGCGAAGACACGCCGGGCGCCATCGACGAGCTGCAGGAAGCCGTCCGCTTGGATCAAATGCTGGCCGACCATGCGCTCGAGACGCTTCAGGAGCATCGTGGCGCCGTCGACGACAACGCCACGGCGCTGGCGCTCGAAGGCTCGCTGCGACTGCGCAAGGGTGAAAGCGAACGCGGCGTGCAGCTGCTCGATCGCGCGCTGGCGGTGGCTCCGGACGTGGCACCCGCGGTGCTGCAGAGCCTGCAGCTCGAGTGGGACCGCAACGGAGACAACGTCGAGACGGGTCTTGCGCTGTCGCGTGCGCTCGTCGAATGCGATCAGGAGCGCCGCGCCGCGCGGCTGCTCACCGACATGGCGCGCCGGTTCGAGAAGCATCAGCCGCGCATCCTGCAGGAGCTGGAGCGCCTGCTTACGCGCACCAGCCTGCCCGAGGCGCATCGCGCGCTTTGGGAGATCCATCTGCGCAACGGCAACCGCGAAGCGGCGTTGAAACAGGTGCGGCTCGCGCTCGAAGCCGCCGCCGGAGATGTCGATGCCCAACGTGAGCTGCTCGAGACCGCACATCGCAAGATGGGCGACGAGACATGGGTCACCTGTCAGCTGGCGCAGCTGGAGATCCAGGCCGACAATGACGGGCGCGCCGAGCAGCTGCTGCGCGGGCTGTTGGAGAACGACCTGGGCGCGCGCGATGACGTGTTGGCGACGTTGAGCGCGGCGCGCATCGAGCGCTCCGAACGCCTGTGCATCCTCGAGGTCGACGCGCTCATCGCCGGAGAGTCGTGGGAAAAAGCGCACGCAGCCGTGGCGCGATTGCGCAAGCGGCACCCCGACGCGTCGGACGAGGCGCTCAAGCGCCTGCGCGTTCTGGTGTCGCGCGGCAACACCCAGATGGGCGCCGAGCTGGACCTCGCGCTGCTCATGCAGGAGAAGGGCGAGATCGAAGAGGCCGTCCGCGTTCTCGAGACGGCGCTGCGTGTGGGCGAGGCCGCGCGCCTCGACAGCGGCGAGTACGAACGCGACACCGACTCCGGCGCGACCGTGGACGGTTCGTGGCAGGAGTCGGACAGCGGGTCTTCCATCGAGGACCCGTCACAACCTGCCGCACAGATCGACGAAGAAGCGCGGAGCTCGCCCAAGGCGACCGAGGCGCGCCTCCTGTTGGCCTCCTTCTACGTCGATCTGGGTCGCGTGCGCGAAGGCAAGGAGCTGCTGGAGAACGTCCTCCAAGGCGGCCCCAGCAGCGAGCGCGCCTACGAGTTCCTCAAGCGCATCTCCTCGGACGCGCTGCGCGCCAAGCTCAAACAACTCCAGGACTCGATCGATCGCACGCCCGGCGACCTGCGCGCGCGGCTCGAGCTGGGACGCCTGTCGCTGCTCTCGGGCGACTTCCAGGGTGCGCGCGAGGCGCTGGGGTTCCCGGCCGATTCGCCGACGATGGAGGCCACGCGTCGCTACCTGTTGGCGCGCACGTATGCCGACGAGGATCGCCCCCACTTGGCGGCCGCCGTCCTGCGCGCAATCGATCTGTCCGACGTGTCCGAAGCCGAGCTGCGACGCAACGTCCTGTATCTGCAGGCGCGCTGTGCCGAGCTGCTGGGACGCTTCGCCGAGGCGCATGCCACGTACCTGCGCATCGTCAGCGAGTTTCCGGAGTTCAAGGACGCGCAGGAAAAGGCGCGTGCGACGTACCGCAAGCATCTCGAGACCGGTCTCGAGACTCGTGCCCTGGTTCTGGAGAAACGTACGGGTCTCGAGCTGGAACCGTGAGTTTTGAGCGACGCGAAAGTTCCCGCAATGCGGCGCCGTCGCGAGGAGGAGTCATGAAGTTCTGTCCTTTCCTGGTGGCCGGTCACGACATGGTGCGCGAGCATCCTGATCCGGAGCGGATGCTGAGTGCGACGCCCGATTCTCTCGGCATCCCGGAGGAAGAGCTCGACGCTGCTCTACGCGAAGAAGCGGAGAACGCCGCGGCCGAGGCATCGGCCGACGCCAAGCACAACACGGCGGGCGACTCGGGCGATGATACGGGTGCTTCCAGTGTCGCAACGGCATCCGCGAACTCGGGTGCCGATTCGGAAGATCTCGCCGACGACGACGCCGACGAGGCTGCGACGCGGTCGCTCTCGAGCCTCGAATGCTTGGGTGAAGCCTGCCGCTTCTACGACGCCGGGGACTGCCGTTTCGACCGCCTGTTCGGCGCGGTGCCCGCGTCCACGGCACCCGCGGCCACGCTGGAAGGGTCAATGGCGGCTACGGCCGACGCGGCGGGCGCGACCGTGGACGGCGAGACTCCTTCGCTCGGTTACGTCCTCCAGGAAGTCTGGTCCCTGCAGCGCGAAAGTTTGCGCGAGCTCATCGATGGCTTCCGCAAGGTCGAGGAAACGCAGTCCGACAAGCAGGGCGACCTGGGCGAACGTTTGGAGCAAATCAGCACTCGCCTGGAGGAGCTGCAGAACACCGGCCCTCATCCGGAAATCGTCAAGATCCTCGAGTCACGCTTCCAGAGCGTCGACGCCTGCGTCGGCGCGCTCGAAAGCACGCTGCGTGGCGCGCTGGGTGAGTCGGACTCGTCGCTGCAGTCGCAGTTCGACGAGACGCGTCAGGCCGTGCGCGCCGCCGTCGAGGAATCGCGCCGCGCGCTCGAAGATTCGCAGCGCAAGCTCGAGGAATCTCAACGGGCTCTGCAGGAGAACGTCACGGGAGCGCTGAAGAACGCAACGAAGGAAACCTGCGATGCGGTTGCGCATGCTTCCAAAGAAACTCGAAAGGTCATCGCGAGCGCCTCGGACGAAACACGCCGAGCCGTCGCGGGCGTGTCGAAGGAGACGAGCGACGCCGTGAGCCAGGCGATGAACGTGTCCATGAGCGGCGTCAGCGAGTCGATGCGCGCTGAGATCACCGCAGCAGCAGCGATGATGAACCAGGCCGTTTCCGGGGTGCAGAGCGATCTCGCTGAGTCGACCCAAGCAGTGAGCCAGACCGTGACCCACGTGCAGACCGACATCGGGCAGCTGCGTGAGGCCGTCGAGGGCACGCGTCATTCGATGCAGGGCATGACCGATATGGTCGGGCGTGTGCAGGGTCAGGTCTCGGAGATGCACGGCGCCTTCACCGACGTGCGCGACGACATGGGTCGCATGCGTGACGACATGGGTGCCGTCCAGGGCGTCGTCACCGGCGTGCACGGTGCCATCACCGGCATGCGTGAGGACATGGGTCTCGTACGCGATACGGTGGGCGGCGTTCAGGGAGACGTGGGCGAGCTGCAGGGGACCCTCACGGAAATGAGCGGTGACATCAAGACCGTGCGCGAAAGCGTGCAGGAATCGAAGGTGACGACGAGCGCCATTCACGAGAAGACCGAGGAGATCCACAAACACGCCGGTGAAATGGAGCAGCGCAGCAAGCAGCTGCAAACGCAGGCACAGCAGTCGCACAAGAAGCTCGTCGACGTGGTGCAGACTGTACAAAGCGTAAACGACAGCGTGCGCGAGGTGAGCGCCAGCGTACGCAAGGTCCAGGACGGGATGGGCTCGGTGCAAGGCGACGTGCAGAGCTCGGTGGAGCGCGCGCTGGCCCAGCTGCACGACGGCTTGAACGAGACGCGCAGCGCGCTGCAGAAGATGCTGGAGAACGCGGGCAAAGAATCGCGTGCCGAGCTCGAGCGCAGCCTGTCGCGTGTGCTCGACGACAATCGCCAGATGCGCGAGCTGCGCGACCAGGTGGAACGCGCGCTCGACGCGCTGCGCAACGACGTTCAGGGGGTGGCATCGGCGGCCGCCAAGCTCGAAACGTCGTCGTCGGAGACGCGTCAGCTTCTGGGAGACCAGAAGCGCTACAACGAAGACCTCGAAGCGCGCGAACGGCGCGACGAGGCGCGACGCCTGAACAACGCCGGTGTCATGAGCTACCACCAGGGTGCGTACGACACCGCTGCCGACCAGTTCCGCAAGGCCTTGGGCGAGGATCCCACCTTGGCCGAGGCTTGGAACAACTTGGGGCTCGCGCTGACCGAAATGAAGAAGGATGACGAAGCGCTCGACGCCTTCAAGAAGGCGCTCGAGATCGACCCGAACGTCGCGCAGATCTACAACAACCTCGGTTATCTGTACCACCGACGCGGCGAGCTGGGTGAAGCCGTGGAGATGTACGAGTGCGCCACGCAGCGTGGCTCGGATACCAGCGCTGCCTACTCCAACCTCGCCAACGCGCTCTACCAGATGGATCGCGTGGACGACGCCGTCGGAGCCTGGAAGCAGGCCCTCGAGATCGATCCCGCCAACGACAAGGCCTCGTCGGCCCTGGAACGCTTGGGTCTCGGATCCAGCTAGAGCCCGTAGCGCGCACACACGTGACGTGGGGTTCGCCACATGATCCGTTTGAGCACGACCCAGCAAGAGATGCGCACGTGGATCGGGGCTGGCGACCCTTCCGAGGCCAAGGTACTGACCGATCCGCTGGCGCCGTCGTTCTGCACCGCACCGCACGTGCACCTCGAAGTCGTCGGACACGCACGCGACGATCTGTTTCCCGTGTTGAAGGTGCCGCTGACGGCACGTTTCTCGAACGTGCCCCCATCCCTGCTGACGCGCGATCTGCTCGCGCCGCTCAAGAACGGGCTCGGCAACGCCTACAAGCGCGGCAACGAAGGCGACCGTTCGAAAAGCATTCGTGTCGAGATGGACGTCACGTTGCGCGGCGCCGTGATTGCGCTGACGGACGAAGGCGCCGGTTTCGATGTCGCAGGTACACTGCAGCGCTTTCGTCGCAACGAGCACTACTTCAACAACCATGGCGCAGGCTTCCGCATCTTCGAGCGTTCGAAATCATGCGTGAGCTACGCCAACGAAGGTCGAACCTTCCTCCTGTGCTTCCGCGTGAATGAAGCCGCGGCAGCTCCTGCCACGCCTCCCGTCACGGAGTCTACGAACGAGCCGCCCATCGGTCCGGCCGAAGATGACGGGCTCGTGATCGAGAACGGTCTCCTGGAGCGCGTGCGCGTGGCGCTGGCGACCTGCGGCCGGAACCTCGTGACGCGGCGCGCGGGCCGTGCACCCAGGCTCGAGGCTGGAGGGATACTCGCCATCGACACGCTGAGACTCTACGGACCCACCCGCTACGATCCAATGCTGCGCTGCGTCCTTCGCGGTCACGTCGACGGCCGTCTGCTGTGCACGGTGCTCACGGGACGGCGTTTCATCTCGCCCGAGATGGCGCGGGCCGACTTCGACGCGGGCCGAGCGCTTCGCCGGAAGATTTCGTCGAAGAAGATGCGTGTTCCCGAGCCGATCGTGTGTCTCGAGTCCGACCGCCTGGCTCTGTATGCCTTCGACCCGTGGATGGACCTGTGGACGTACGTGAAGCAGCGCGGGGAAGCGAAATCCGTGGTGCGGCTCGCCGAACGTCTTGGCGCCTTCTTGGGAGCGATGCATCGCGAAGTGAAGGTCGCGCCAGAGCCGGGGGATGCGGGGAATGGCCCGGTGAGCCTGGAGCACTGGAAGCCCCTGCGCGTCGACGTCCTGCGCGATGTCGGCACGCGTGCTCCACAGCGGCAGAACGAAGCGGTGCGCTACGTCGACGCCGTTGCGCGTTGGCGTCCTCGTGCAGCACCGGCTCTCTCGGTGCCGACGCATGGACACTTTGGTGCCGACTCGATCTGCTACGGAGTGGATGGACGCTTCTACCTGTGGGGCTACGAGCACGTTCGCCGGGCGCATCCAGGAATCGACGTCGGCACGGCTCTCGCCGATCTGTACATGTTGACGACCACGCTCGAGATCGATTCTCCCGACCTCACGAGACAGGCCGTTCATGACACTTTCCTGCAGTCGTATGCGCGCGGCGACACGCTCTCCTGGCAGTCGGACGTGTCGTACTTCGTGCTCGCCGCTTTGCTCCGTCGCGTCTCGTCCACGACGTTCGGCCGGGGCGACACGGGCGCGCTGTTGGGTCTATGTTCCGAATCGCTCGATCGTGCTGAATGACGCGTCGACGATAAACGATGCCACCTTGCGGGCGTCGAACAAAGTCCGGGCGATGTCGCGTGCCGCTGCGCTTTGGCGCGGGTAATCCTGACGAATCACGCTCAACGCAGCAGCGGCTTCATCGACGCTGTGGACACGGAAGAGACCCTCGCCTTGGGGCAGGACATCGCTGGGCCCCGTGTCTTGGACCACCGCGGGCTTGCCGCTTGCGAGATAGCACAACGTGCGGTCACTGACCCACGCCGTCTGGTGCAGCACGTGGATGGGTTTTGCCACACCGAACTCGCCAGCAGAGAATTGGATGTAACGGCGATATTCGTCGGGTGAAGCCGCCACGTCACGCGAAGTGCGCACGCTCCAGCCGTGCGTGTGGAGCGTTTCACGATCGCTTGTATCCGGATTCCCCGGTCCCAGATCGAGCGCCAGCTCCAGCGAACAACGCGTCCGCCGCGGGAGATCGAGAAAACGCAGGAACGACACTCGCTTCGTGTTCTCGAAGAGGCTCCTATGGTCCTGCAGCCACTCTTCACCCGACCAGCCCGAAACCGTCGTGAAGGGGGCGCTGGGGTCCGTCGCAACAACGGGCCACTGGTCGAGGCAAACGGCTGGCCGGATCTGCATCCAGGGCAGTCCGCACGTTGGAAGGCTCGAACCACGCTTGCCAATGGTTTCGCCAATGGTGAAATAGGCGTCGTGTTCCGCGACTTCGATGTGCCCCTCATGCATCCACAGCTGCAACAGGCCGGGGTCGATGTCCACGAGCGCCGTGCGTTGAAAGAGATCGAGGATTTGCCGACGCGTGTCGTAGCGGAAGTTCACCAGGAGATCGGCGCTTCGACAAACGCTCTCCGCGTGTTTCTGCCACACGTTCACGAAACGAGGAGTGGGGCCGACGTCGACATAGACGAGCAAGCGATCCTCGAGTCCGAACTGCGCCAGTCGTTTCCGCAGCAGGTTCACGAGCCGCACGTTGTGCGATGGATCTTGTGTTGGCTCCAGCTTCTCGAGCCAGTAGACCTCGCAGCCGTGCTGGACAAGACCCAGGACGTGCTGCATGTAGGCCCAGAAGTGACCGCCGCCGAGCGGAAAGTTCGCAACGCGGGTGGGAGCCACGACGACCCTCATGCGCAATCCTCCAGAACGGGTTGCATCTGTGCGAACCACGTGTCCACTTCGGCGAGACGCTCCGAGGCCCAGGCGGCGCGCTCGCGGTAGAAGGTCAGCGCCGGCCACAGCGTTGCGCTCACGAGTCGAGCCAGTTCGGCGGTTTCGAACAACCCGTTGAGGATTTCTCGGGGGGGCAGCTGCCAGCC
>JBFJHN010000013.1:0-13218 GCA_041613275.1 Candidatus Krumholzibacteriia bacterium
TCCGACATCATCGCCGGCGCCACGCGCCGGCGCCACGCACGCGGAAGCGCCGCCAGCAACACCGGGGTGTCGAAATGACTCGTATGATTGGCGGCGAACAGCACGGGACCCTGCAGCGTGTCGAGGTGTTGAAGTCCTTCGACACGGAAATCGTAGGAGGCACGAAAAAGCGGCACGAGAACGCCATCCTGGAAGATGCGACGCTTGAGGCGCACGAAGGCGTGACTTCGCCAACGTGGCAGAGGCATCGCGCGTGTGCCCGTCGACGACGCGGTCACGACTTGCGCGTCGCGCGCGCCAAGCTCGCCCGCGGACGCGACGACGCTCGCAGACGAGTCCACGCTCGAGGACCGGACGACGCCGCCCGACGGGCCGACGCCCGCCCGCTGTGCGGAGCTTGCCGTACCGGCGGCGGACGCGATTCGGCGCGATGCGCGTACCTCGTCGTCCACCAACGTCTGAAGCTCGGCCACCGTTTCGATTTCGACGAACTGCGCTTCGTCGAGGTCGATCCCGAGACGGTGCTCGAGCGCAGACAGGAGCTCGACGCGATCGAGAGACGCCAGCCCCAGATCGTTCTCGAGGCTGTGCTCCGGACGAATCTGTGCGATTTCACGCTGGGCCAATTCGGCAATGCAGACGCGCACCGCGGTGGAAGGGTCGTTTCGACTCTCCAACGGCGCAACGCCCACGCCCACCGGATCGTGTGGATTCGCGTCGCTCCCGGCATGCGTGCCTGCTGCTTGCGCGCGCTGCGCTTCGACCACGCGCGTCACCTCGACGCGTCTCACCTTGTCGGTGGACAACGTGCGCGGGAAATCGCCTTCCGGCCACACCGACCAGGAACGTACACGCTGATGCGGTTCGAGCGCGGCGTTGACGGTGCCCACGAGGGATTCGAGATCGCAGCTCGGTTCGTCGAGGAGGAAGACTGCGTGCACGGTCTGCGCATCCTCGGCGCCGATGCCCACGACGGCGCTCTCGCGCACGCCCGGATGTCGATTCAAGTATTCCTCGATGTCTTCCGGATACACGTTGCTGCCGTCCGCGACGACGATCACGTCCTTCTTCCGGCCCTTGAAATACAGCTGTCCTCGAGCGTCGATCGCACCCAGGTCGCCCGTGTGCAGCCAGCCGCCCTCGCCGGTGACCGGCTCGCTTCCTCGCCGTGTCCAGTACTCCGAAACCACGCTGTCTCCGCGCACGAGAATCTCGCCGTCGGCGGCGATACGGACGTCCACCCCAGGCAGCGCGCGTCCGATCGATCCACGCCGCGGGCGCAACGGGTGGTTCACGGTCACGATGGGGCTCGTTTCGGTCAGCCCGTATCCCTGGACCACGCCGAAGCCCCTCCGCGACCAGAAGCGCTCGAGCTCTTCACGCACGGCGGCGCCCCCCGCGATGAAGAACCAGAATCGCCAGCCCAGGGCGCGATGCAGCGCGCGATGTTTCCACAGGCGCAACGGCAGCGATCCCGCTGCGCCCGTCGGCTCCGCGCCGTCGGCGTCGGGCTCGTAGCGGCGCCCCACTTCGTTGCGCAGGCTCTCCAACATCCGCGGCACGACCGCCGCGGCCGTCACGCCCTCGCGCCGGATCGTGTCGAGAACGGCGCCCGGACCGAGCTCGTCGGTGAACACGGCGGTGCCTCCCAGCAGCACCGGCACGTACAGACCGACCGATTGCCCGAACATGTGGCTGAGCGGTAGGGAATCGAGGACGCGCACGCTGCCGAGCAGACGGACGAGAAGGCGCAGGCGGTGAACCTCGTGCGCGATCGGCCTGAGATTCGCGCAGATGTTGCGATGCCGATGGACGACGCCTTTGGGATCCCCCGTCGTCCCGGAGGTGAAAACGATCTCGACGATGTCGTCGGGCTCCGTCGTGGCGATGTCGAGCGCGCGGGCGGCGGGAAGCTCGCCGATCTCGTCGAGCCGAACCTCTCCCATGTCGAACGAAACGGGTGCCGGCTGCAACGGAGCGGACGCGGACTCGATGGGTTCACGCTCGAGCGCTACGTCCGACACGAGAAGCTTGGCCCGAACGTGTGCCTGGATGCGCTGCACGAAAGCCGGGGACGAGCGCGCGTCGAGCGGGACCACCTGAATGCCGCGCGCGACGCTCGCCCAAAAGGTGATCGTCCACTCGGGACGATTCGTCCCCCACAGCAGGATGCGATCCCCACGCTGCAGACCGCGCGCGTCGAAGAACTCCGCGCACGCGCCGACGCGGGCGTAGAGATCGACGTACGACATGCGTCGCGTGCGGTACTCCGTGCGCCAGCGAATCGCCTCGCGCTGCCCCAGCTTCGGCATGCGCTGCAGGATCTCGACGAGCGTCTGCATCCCGGCCTCCAGCACCATCGTGCGTCACGCGCGCGTTCACGACCAGGCCCGCGGGGCTCGGCGGCGCAGCACGCGGGAGGCTCCCCGGGAAACGGCCTCGCGCCGGTTCGCTCCCATCGCGGGAGCGGACTCTGGCCCTCGAGGAGGAGCCGTCATCCTCCGCCGGAGATTTTAAGCGATTGTAATCCAACGCCTTAACGCACATCCTGCCACGCCCCCGGCCTCCGCACGCGCGGGCGCGCCCGGCACAGCACCTATTGACAAATAAATTTGTCTATTTTAGCCTCCGGCCCATGGTCACCAACACCTCGAACGCGCTGGCTCCGAGCGAATCGCATGTGCAGGTCCTGCGCGAGAGCGCACACGTCCGCGCCGTTCTGTCCCCTCTTCGACGGCGCATCCTCGAGTGCCTGCAGGAGCCCGACTCCGCCACAGGCGTCGCCTCTCGTCTGGGGACGACGCGCCAGAAGATCAACTATCACCTGCGCGAGCTCGAGAAACATGGCCTCCTCGAGCTGGTTTCGACGCAGCGCAAGCGTGGCTGCACCGAGCGCACGCTGCGCACCAGCGCAAAGGCGTTCGTTCTCGAATCGGGGCTGCTCGGTGGGCTGGCCGCCGATCCCGACGCCCTGCGCGATCGTTTTTCCAGCGCGTACCTCATCGCGGTCGCCGCGCGTACGGTGCACGACGTCGCCACGCTGCGCGAACGCGCCGCCCACGCGCGCAGGAAGCTGGCGACGTTCACGTTGGAAGCCGACCTCGCGTTCGAATCCCCCGAAGAGTACGGCCGCTTCGTCCACGAGCTCGGCGAAGCCCTGGCCGCATTGGCTCTCAGGTACCACAAGCCGAGTGCGACGACAGGTTCGCGGCGCTACCGTGTCGTCCTGGCGTCGCATCCGATGATCACGAAAGACGCGTCTTCCGAACGCGCCCCGACCGGAGGAGAATCATGACGAAGCACGGTCCCAAGCCGACACGCGCTCAGGAGCACCGCATCGAGATCAAAGCTCCCGCGGCCCAGGTGTGGAAGGCCATCAGCGACGGTGAAGAGCTCACGCGCTGGTTCGTCGAAGAGGCCAAGATCACGCCGAACGCCAACGGTGCGTACGAGGGCGGCCGCTACTGGATCTCGTGGGGTGCGGGCATGGAGGGCGAATCGCGCATCGAGGTGTGGAAGCCCGGCGAGCGGCTGCGGCTCACGCACGCCAAGCCCAGCGAGGAGATGGTCGAGTGCGGCCTGTTCCCGAAGGCGTTCCTCGAGCTCGAAGAGCCTCTGGTCGAGGAATACCGTTTGGAGTCATCCGGCGGCGCCACCGTGCTGCGCCTGGTGCATTCGGGCATTCCGACGTCCGAGGACTGGGACGAGTACTACGACGGCACGCATCGCGGCTGGAAGACGTTCCTCTTCGGACTGCGCCACTATGTCGAGAAGCACTTCGGCAAGCCGCGCCGCAACGTCTTCGTCATGCTGCCGGTGAACGCAAGCTACGAGCAGATCTGGGAGCGTCTGACCGGAAGCGACGGCCTGGCTCGCGAAGGCACGCTCGCAGGGCTCCAGGCCGGCGAGCCCTATCGACTGACGACAGCCCTGGGCGAACGTTTCGAAGGCACCATTCTGATGCACGTGCCACCGAAGTCGCTGGTCATGACCGTCGACACGATCGACGACGCGCTTCTGAGCGTCAGCATCGACGACATGGCCGAAAAGAAGCTCTTCTACATGACGCTTGCGACCTTCGGCACGACGGAAGCCGACGTGGGCGCCATCCGCGCGCGCTGGCTGCCGTGGATGCAGCGTCTGCTGCCCGGCGTGGAATCGCAACCGGCGTGATCGCGGCGAGCGGCCCGTGCGGCATCACCGGCGAGCGAGGCTTTCTGTGCCGGCTTCACAGGCAGTTGGCGGCCGTGGCAACGTAGCGCGTGATCAGCGGAAAGCTGCCCTGGTGGCCGATGAAGTGGTCGATGAGCGTACCGCTCACGAGAACGACCAGCTCGAGATCCCCCGTGTAGGTCGTGATGACTGCGGCGCGGAACGATTCGCCGCGCGTGTTGATGTAGCAACCCACGGAGTGCACGAGCGCGGCGCCGACCTCCGTATCCAGCGTACCCACGAACCGGTAGCGCGGCCCCGGGCCGAAGCTGGGGTTCTCGAAGAACTGCAGGTTGTTCGTCCCGCCCTGCGCTTGCCAGCATTGGAGGTTCTGCTGCACCCGGAGTGCGTTCCACAACGTTGCGAACGCTGGGTGCGCGCGCGGGTCGGCCCCCGAGGGAATGGATTCGAAGTCGTAGCGATCGCCCGGAAAGACGACGTCGCGCACCGTCATGGGGTTGGTGATGTCGGGGCATGCACCCGCTGCGGGCGCTGCCGGGCCGCTTTCCTCGCCACATGCGGACACGCCGAGCACGAAGACAATCGCCCCCACCCGGAACCATCGGGCGCCTCGCGGGTGCATGAAACTCTCCCTCCGAACTCGCCGCGTGGGCGGCGGACTTCGACGCGAACGAGGCTCGCGCGCGCGCGTCCCGCCGATTTTTCCACTCACGCTCGATGGGACGCCTGAACGAGCGGCGAATCACACTGCCTTGTCAAAAAGGGTTCGTGGCCCACACCGAGAACTCGGGCACGAACCCACGATCGTCGATCTCGAGCGCGCCGACGATGGCGTCCGCGATTTCCTGCGGGCGCAGCTTCTTCTCGGACAGTTGCTGCTCGAAGCCCTGCTTGGCGAAGAACGGGGTCTGGACCTCGCTCGGATTGACCAGCATCACGCGCACGTTGTGTGGACGCAGCTCGGCGCGCCAGCACTCGGTCATGCCGCGCAGTGCGAACTTGCTCCCCGAATACGCCGTCGAGTTCTTGCCGCCGGACAGACCGCTCGTCGACGAGATGTTGACGATGTTGCCGTGTCCTTGGCGGACGAAGCGCCGTGCGGCGGCACGCGCCATGAGCATCGCGCCCATGACGTTCACAGAGAACAGGCGCTCGAAACGCTCGCGTTCCATCTCCACCAGCGGAGCGAAGTAGCCGCTCCCAGCGTTGTTCACCAGCAAGTCGATGCCGCCGAGCTCCGACTCCATGGTCTCGACGGCGCGCTCGGCGTCTTCCTCGCGCGAGACGTCCCCTTGGATCGCCACCACACCCAACGCCTCGGCCGCCTGTCGGAGCTTGTTCGCGTCGCGCGCCATGATCGCGACCTGCGCGCCGCGAGCGTGAAGCGCCGTTGCGATGCCGTGACCGATGCCCTCGCTGCCACCCGTCACCAGGGCACGCGCTGCCTTGATCTGCATGATGCAAGCTCCTCCGCGTTCGGGAATTCGGTTTCAGTCGCGCACACGCCAGGGGTGCGCGATCACTTTCTTGGGGCCTCGTCGTCGTACTCGTCGTCGTGCTCGTCGTCGAGCCATCCCCATGACTCGAGAACGCGCTCCTCCGCCTCGCCGCGCTCCCCGTGCGATCGGATGCGGCCGGCGACCGTTCCACCACAACCGGGGCACGTTCGAACCTGGGGCTCCAGGACGGTCGCACAGACCGGGTCGGAGCATACGTCACGCGCGCTTTGGTGTCCGAGAACGAGACCGGTCGCCACTCCGGTCAGCGTGAGCGCCGTCACCCAGAGTACGGCGCCGCTGTCCGGCATCGTAACCAGCGCGACGATCCCGAGCGCGGCACCCAAGGCGAGACCGAAGATCGTCTTACGATCCCGTCGCACCCGAAACACCGGATGGTCGACGTTGTCGCCCGGGGTCGCCTCCGGATCCGGCGTTTCCCAGGGTTCGAAATCGGGCAACGGCTCGAGGATCTCCCGGACGCTGCGACTTTGCGCGCGCACCCGCGCGCCGATCTGCGACGGATCCGCCTCAGACTCGCCCTTTTGGGCGGCGAGATGCTTCACCGCGGCCCTGTAGTAATCGGCCTGGCCCGGCTCCAGAAGGCTCGCGAAACGCGTGTGCTCACGCGGCTCGAGATTTCGCAAGCTCGTTTGCATCGCGAGCAGAAACGTAAAGGCCTGCGGCGGGAGATATCCGACACGCTCGAGCCTCCACTCGTGCATGCTCCAACCTCCCACCACCTCCCCACCCGTACGAAACCGCTGTGCGTTGTTGGCGACGAGAATGCCGAAGCCGAGATAGACCGTCGTGATGTCCGTGAGAAACTCTTCGGCCTCGCTGTCGCGAGCGAGACCATGAAAGTGCCGATAGGCGTGGGCCACCTCGTGAGCCATCAGGCCGGCCAGCTGTTCGGCATCCGCGGTGACCGCCTCGTTCAGCCCGAACTGGCAGCAGTCGTTCTCGATGCCGAAGAAGCACGCGGCCGTTTGACACGAGGTTCCCTCACCAAGCTCCTGCGCATTCGCGACTTCGTCGTCATCGTCCTCCCACAACAGGTGGAACCGCACGTCGAGGCGCGGCAAGCCGGCGTATTGCATGAGACGTCGCGTAACACGATCCAGGAGATAGGCCGCAGAGCCTTCGGCTTCGGGAAAGTACTCTTCGGTGGGCTCGACGATCGGGGCATGCAACCAGGGCTCGACACCCTGGGCCGTGACGAGCTCCGCCACATTCTGCGTGAGCCATTCCTGCTCTTCGCGTGTCGGCAACGCTTGCATGTGACGTCTCGTCCGAGATTCGTCCGCACGTCGCGAGCTTGTAGGCGGTCAGCTCCTCGCGTGCAGACGAACGCGAGCGGCGTTGGACCGCTTGAGCGCGGCGCTGGAGGTCACGCGCACATCGTCGAAGAAAGTGTAGAACACGGGCACCACCAGGAGCGTGAGCAAAGTGGCCGTCGTCATGCCCCCGATGAGCGTCATCGCGAAGCTCGTGTAGCTGATGCCGGAATCCATGCGACCCGATATGGCCAGCGGCACCATGCCCCCGATGGTCGTGATCGCCGTCATCATGATCGGCCGGAAGCGCAGGTTCGTGGCCTGCAGCACCGCCTCGCGGCGACCCATGCCCTGGTTGCGCAGCCGGTTGATGTAGTCCACCAGCACGATGCCGTTGTTGACGACGACGCCGACCAGCAGGATGCCGGCCACGACACCCAGGAAGTCGATGTCGAGCCCCGTCGCCAGATGGATCCAGATGACGCCCAGTCCCGCCAATGGAATGGTGCAGATGATCGACAGCGGCAAGATGAAGCTCTCGAACAGCAGCCCCATCAGCAGATAGATGAACACCACCGACAGGCTGCCCGCAAAGATCAAGCCCTGAAAGTCCTCGTTGAGGCCCTCGCGCGCCACGGCGTCGGAAAACGCCACGCCCTCGGGCAGGTCGATCGCCCGCACGTAGGCTTGCAGCAGCGCGCGCGTCTCCTCCTGGTCTTCTTCCGCCAGGTCGACCGTGACCGAACGCGTGATGCGCTTGTTGCGTCGCACGATGGTCTCGGGAGAGTTGACGAATCGCACGTTGGTGACGGCGGAGAGCGGCAGCATGCGTTCGCCCGACGTGGGCACGGCGAAGTTGCGCAGCTCGTCCAGGCTCTCGCGATCCTTCTCCTGGAAGCGCACGCGCACCGGAACCTCGCGTCCTTCGTCACGATGCTTCGGCAGCGACTGGCCACGCAGCGCGTAGCCAACGACGTACGCAACGGCGCGCGGGTCGACGCCGTAGCGTTGCGCGCGCTCACGATCGACGACCAGTGCCAACTCGTTGGGTGGCGTCTCGCTGTTGCGCCGGATCCCCACCACGCCCGGCACGCGCATGAACAGCGTCTCGAGCTGGCGGGCCACATCTTCGAGGATCGTGGGATCTTCCCCGACGAACGCCACGCTGTAGACGCCCGTGTCGTTGTTGTCCTCGATCTCGCTCTCGGAGCCCGTGCGAAGCACTACGCCTGGCGTGTCGGGTAGGAGCTCGACGACGCGCTCGGTGACCTCGCGCGGCGTCAGATCCGAGCTGCGCGGATTGGTGAACCAGCCTTGGAGCTCGCCGAAGCGCGAACGATGGAACAAGAACCAGCCCTCGAGCCCGAGCTCGTCCTTGTGGCTCTCGACGATCTTCTCCGCATTCAGGAACCAGGCTTCGGATTCCTCCAGGGTGTAGGAAGCCGGCATCTCGACGTCGATCTCGAAGCCGCCGCGCTCTTCTTCCTGCGAGTCGACGAACTCGATGTTCTTCTGCATGAGAGCGCCGGTGACGCCCAGCAAGACGACGATCACGAGCGTGAGATCCAGTCGGCGGCGCAGGCACATGGCAAGCAGACCGTTGTAGACGTGGTTCAAGCGCCCGAAGCTGGCGTCGTAGCCCTGCTGCAGCGCGCGCGCGAAGTGCGACGATGCTGCACCGCGCCCGCCGGGCTCACCGACGTGTGGCAGGGTGACGTAAACGCCGAGCGGAATCATCACCAACGCCACGACCAAGGAGGCAAGCAGCGCCACACAAATGGGGATGGCCATGCGCAACAGGAAGAACTGTCCGGGCCCTTCGACCAGTGCGACGGGGAGGAACACGATGACCGTGGTCAACGTGGACATCGTGATCGCGAGCGCAATCTCACCCGCGCCGCTGATGGCCGCCTGGCGACGCGTGAGACCGGTCTTGTGCAACCGGTCGATGTTTTCGGCCACCACCACCGAGTTGTCGACAAGCAGCCCGACGCACACCATGAGCGCCAGGAGCGAGAGAAGGTTCAGCGTTTCCCCGGCGAAGTACATCACCGACAATGCCACGATCAAGCTGAGCGGAATTGCCAGGTTGACGACCAGCATGACACGAATGCGACGCAGAAAGAACAACAGAACCATGGCCGCGATGACGCCGCCGATCATGCCGCTCGTTGCCAGGGTGCGCAGCGACTCCTCGATGACCTCGCCCTGATCGAAGAGCGAGATGATCTCCGCCGACCCCAGGCGCGGATTCTCCTGGAAGCCTTCGAGGACGCCGCGCAGGCGCTGGCACACCTCGCGCGTGTTGGCCTCGCCCTCCTTGAAGATGATGATGGCGTAGGCCGGCTTGCTCATGGCGCGCACGCGGTAATTCTTGTCCGGCTCCTCGTACTTGATGGTGGCGACGTCGCGCAGGCGCACGTTCTCCCCGACGAGGATGTTCTCGATGTCTTCGAGGTTGCGATACTTGGCCACCGACCGCAGCAGCAGCTTACGGGCGCCGTCGCGCACGTTGCCGCTGGCCATCGTAAAGTTGTCGCTGGAGAGCTCCTGCGCCAGCTCGTAGATGTTCAGACCGCTCGCCTGCGCGCGATCGCGGTCGATCTCGATGAGAATCTCCTTCTCCTCGAGACCGTTGACCTCGACGTTGGCCACACCGTCGACGCGCTCGATGGGTGTGACGATCTGCTTCTGGATGAGGTTGTAGACGTCGACGACGGAGGTGTCGACCGCGGCGCCGATGACGAACACCGGGATGCCCGACGCGTCGTGCTTGAAAGTGTAGACGCGGTCGACGTCGCCCGGGAACTGCCGGCGCGCGCGCTCGATACGGTCGCGCACCTCGCGATAGGCGAGGTCCATGTCCGTGCCCTGCTTGAACTGCATGAAGGCGCGGGCTCGGCCGACGCGCGATACCGTGGTGATGCGATCCACGCCGCGCACCGTCGCCAGCTCTTCCTCGAGCGGCTCGCTGATCTTCTCGAGCACCTCGCGCGGGGGCGCGTCGCGCCACGGCACCATGATCGACAGAAACGGCGCGGTGAAGCCGCGCGGGAACAGCTCGATGGGGATCCCCATGCCGGCGACGGTGCCCACGACGACGGTGGTGACCAGCAACACGACGACCGTGATGCGCCGGTCCAGCGAAAAGCGCGGCAAGCGTGCGTCGCGAGGGGTCCCCTGCGCGCGGGAGGTGTCCGGCTCGTGCGATTGCGAGTTCACGTGGGCCTCCTCGAGTGTGGCCGCGCACGCACGCTAGCGCGCGGGGCTGCCTTCGGCGCCGGCATCGTCCTCGGTCGCGCTCGTGTGCGCTTCGGCCTGTCGCGAGCGGAACAGGCTTGCCACCATGCCGTCCGCCGTGGCGTAGACGGTCGGGATGATGAGCAACGTCAAGACGGTCGACGTGATCAGGCCGCTGATCACCGCGATGGCCATCGGCGTGCGGATCTCCGCACCATCGCCCAGCCCGAGCGCCATCGGCGTCAGGCCGAGCACCGTCGTCGCGGTGGTCATCAGAATGGGGCGCAGGCGCACCGTTCCGGCCGCGACGATGGCCTCGTCGCGCGCCATGCCACGTCGCCGCAGCTGATTGATGTAGTCGACCAGCACGATGGCATTGTTCACCACGATGCCTGCGAGCATGATCATCCCCAGGAACACCACGACCGACGCGGGGATCTCCAGCACCTTCAACGCCAGGATCGTGCCGATGAACGCCAACGGTATGGTCAGCATGATGACCAGCGGATGCAGCAGCGACTCGAACTGCACGGCCATGATGACGTAGACGAGGAAGATGCTGAGCCCCAACGCCAGGAACAAGCTCGTACGGCTGCGCTCCCATTCCTCGTTCTGTCCGCTGATGTAGAACGCCATGTCCGTGGGCCAGTCGATGCGCTCGTTCAGAACGTTCTCGATGGTCTCGACCGCGTGGCTCAGCGAGCCGGTGGCCAGGTTGGCGCGCACCAACCCCACGCGCTGGCCGTCGATGCGGCGCACTTCGCTGGGACCTTCGCCGACCAGCACCTGCGCCACCGAAGCGAGCTTCACCGGACGCTCGCCGCCCGGGTTGACGACCAGCTCCTCGACATCGGTCACCGTGCGCCGGTCTTCTTCGGACAAACGCACCACGATCGGGATGGTGCGATCCCGCAGGTTGTAGCGCGTGGCTTCGAACCCCTGCACCTTGTCGCGCACCAGGCGCGCCACCTGGCGAATGTTCAAGCCGTAGCGCGCCAGGCGCTCGCGGTCGTACAGCACCTGGATTTCCGGCGCCCCGGACTGCAGCGTCGTGGTGACGTCGGCAAGCTCCGGGAGCGTCGTCAGCTCGGCACGCACGCGGTCGCTGAAGTTCTTGAGCTGTTCGAGATCGTCGCCGTGCACTTCGACTTCGATGGGCGTACGCGAGCTGAACAAGACGGGACGCGTGATGTGCACCTTGAGATCCGGCACGTCACGGAAGCGCCGTCGCAGCCGCGTCACCACCTGATCCTCGACCGCAGGTCCGCCGCCGCCCTCCAGAAGCACTTTGAAGCGCGCGGTGTGCTCGCCCTCGTCGGAGCGCTGCGACTGCGTGGGATCGTAGCCGAGCGTCAGGATGATCGACTCGATGGACTCGCGCTCGTCGAGAATGGCCGCTTCGACCGGCGCCAGAACGGCCTCGGTTTCCTCGAGGGGCGTGCCCACCGGCAGGGCGACTTCGACCGTGAACTCCCCCTGCCGCACCTCGGGCAGAAGCTCGGTGTCGAGCCCGCGCCCGAGCTGCCACGTCGCCAGCATCACCGCAGCCACGAGCGCGAACACCGTGAGCCGATGCGCCAACGCCCAGCGCACGACCGACGGATATCCACCCTGAAGCGCGCGGATCGATCGATCGGCCACCATCAGCGGAATGAAGGCCAACCCGCGCCCGACGATCTTCACGACCGGCACCAGCACTTGTGTGATTACGAACGTCATCGCCATGAAGATCGCCAGGAGGAGCTTGCCGATGACCTCGAGCACCATCCCGATCACGAAGCGCACGGTCCAGTACAAAGGCGCCACGAGCGTGAGCTTCACCCACGCGCGGCTGCGCGTCACATCATGCCGGAGCGTCTCGACCGAGCCGAAGTGCAGCAGACGCACGCGTGCGTCCGACATGCTGTGCACGCGCACCGCGCCACGGCTTGCGAGCATGGGAATGAAGTAGAGCGCCACGACGACCGAGGCCAGCAGCGACACGACCACCGCGATGCCAAGGTCTCCAAACGCCTGCCCCGCCACACCCTCGACGAACACCATGGGGAAGAACACGGCGATCGAGGTCAATGTCGACGCCATGACCGCGGAGCGCACCTCGCGCGTCCCGCGTATGGCGGCGGGGATCAACCCGTCGCCTTCCTCGCGACAGCGGTGGATGGATTCCAGCACGACGATCGACGAGTCGACCAGCATGCCGATGCCCAGCGCCAGCCCGCCCAGCGACATGATGTTGAGCGTGACGCCGAACAGATTGAGCGGCGCGAACGTGACGAGAAGCGAGATCGGAATGCTGACCGCAATGATGACGGTCGTACGCACGTTGCGCAGGAACAGGAACAGCACCAGGATTGCCAGCAAGCCGCCGAACATTGCCGTGTTGCGCACCTCTTTGATGCTGCTCTCGATGAACAAGGAACGGTCGGCTACGAGTTCGAGCAGCGCACCTTCCTCGTCGTGCAGCTGCTGCGCCAGGCCGCGCGGGCCGTCCCTTCGACCGCCGCGAGCACCTCCGCCGCCCGTAGTCGCCTCCGGCTCCTCCGCAGCCGGCGCGTCCGCGCGCACCTCGCCCACCTGCGCCTTGATGCGCTTGGCCAACGCCACGATGTTGGCATCGGCTTCCTTGTAGATCTCGATCTGGACGCTCTCGCGTCCATCCGTGCGTGTTTCGATCTGGCGCTCGCGGTGCGCGCGCTCGGCGCGGCCCAGATCGCCGATACGCACTTCGCGACCTTCGAACATGGTGACGATCGTGTTCTCGATCTCGGCCAAGTCCTCGTACTCGTTCAGCGTGCGGACGAGGTACTCGGTGCGACCCTCCTGGATCGTCCCGCCGGCCACGTTGATATTTTCCTGCGCCAGGCGATCGATCACGTGCTGGATGGAGATGCCGGTGCGCCGCAGCTGCTCCTCTTCCAGCAGAACATGGATCTCTTCTTCCAGACCGCCCTTGACGCGCACGGCCGCCACGCCCTTCGTCGGCTCGAGCGCACGTTTGACCTGCAGGTCGGCAAGCCGACGCAAACGCCGCA
>JBFJHN010000014.1:0-12937 GCA_041613275.1 Candidatus Krumholzibacteriia bacterium
GGCCGATCGCACGATCGTCATCGTGGAGCCCTGCGTCGGCGACTGTCTGCCGACGGACGCGCCGCCCACGCCAACGCATCCGACCCGCTTCCGCCTCTACGCGAATGCTCCGAATCCGTTCAATCCGACGACACTCATCCGCTTCGATCTGCCGAGTAAAAGCCGCGTCGAGCTGCACATCTACGATCTTGCCGGGCGCCGGGTCCGAACCCTTGTCGACGCCCAAGACTACCGGCCCGGCGCACACCAGGTCCTCTGGCACGGCCGAGACGACGCGGGGACCCCAGCCGCTTCGGGTGTCTACTTCGCTCGGATGCGAGCCCAGGGGTTCTCCGCGGTCCAGAAGATCGTGCTGCTCAAGTGAGATGGAGCGGCTCGCGGCTGCAAACCCAAGTGCAACCCATTGCTTCGTGGTCCAGCGTGGGCGTCAACAGCCGGTCAACGCGCCGAGGTTTCGGTGGCCACAGAACCGCGCGCGTCTTCGGCGCGTGCATCGGCATCCCAAATGCGGATCGCACCATCGAGTCCGCAGGACAACAGAGCGTCACCAACGGGCATGGGGCGGAGTGCGAGGATGCGGCCGACGTGACCGTGCAGCCGTGCGAGCTCCTGGAAGGACTCGGCGTCGAACAGGCGCACGAGGTCATCGAAGCCGCCCGTCGCCAACCGAGTGCCGTCACGGGTGAAGCAGAGCGATGCCAGAGAGCCGGGTCCTGGGTTGAAGCTTGCGACCTGCTCGCCGGCATCGATATCCCACAGCCGAACGCTGCCGTCCCGGCTGCACGAAGCCAGGATGCCCGAGGTCGGATGGAAAGCAATGTCGAAGACCGCCTGGGTGTGACCTTCGAGCGTGCGCACCGGCTCACCCGTTGCAGCATCCCACACCCGGAGCCTGCCATCCGACGAACCCGAGACCAACCGGTTGCCGTTCGCGCTGTATCGAAGCGCGGTAATCGGCCCGCTGTGCCCGGCGAGCTCGAAGACCCTTTCGAACTGTGGGATGGTCCACACCTTGATGATCGTATCGGCGGACGCACTTGCGAAACGTGCACGCACCGGATCGAGCGCGAGCGCGCTTACCGCCTTGGCGTGGGCTTGAATCGTGCGCTCCTTGGACCTCTCCGCGAGGTTGTACAATGCAATCGATCCATCCGTGCGCCCTCCGATGACGCGAGAACCGCCATCGATGATGGCTACACTCCGCACGGGATGCTCTGACGGCATGGTGTGACGCTGTCCCCGGGGCAAGTCCCACCAAATCAAATCGTAGTGATCCGAACCCACGGCGAGCTTGGCACCGTCGGGTGTGAGGTCGGCATCGTACACACGCGGGATCAGATTCCCCGCGTAAGGGACCTCGAGCGTGCGCACGTCTTCGGTGTTCCAACTCCAAAGCCCCAGACTGCCGGACCACGTGCCGGTTGCCACGAGCTGACCATCGGGGCTGGCGTCCACCGAATACACGTCGCTACGGCTGCCCCGTAAGTCCGCGACCTTCTCCCCCGAGCTCGCGTTCCAGCGCAGCAGCCGCCGGTCCCCCGCGCTCGAAACAACCTGGTCGCTCGGGCCAAAGGACACGCCGACAACCGTCGCGGCATGCCCTTCGAACGTGGCGATCGCGGTCCCAGCGTGCGCATCCCATACACGTGCAGTGCGGTCCATGGATGAAGTGACAAACCGCTCTCCGTCCGAACTGGACGCAATGCGCATGATGCGACGCGTGTGGCCCTTGAGCTCGTGGCGTTTCTCGAAGGTGTTTGCGTCCCACACACGCACGACGGCGTCGCTACCGCCGGTCACGATGTGCGCGCCGTCCCGTGCGTAAGCCAACGTGCAGAAGTCGTCGTGTGCCGCGAACGACGTGACTTCAGCGAAGGACGCGGTCTCCCACACACGAACGCGACCGTCTCGCGACGCGCAGGCCAGATGCTGCCCGTCCGGGCGAAAGTCCACCATGGCCCAGGTCCCCGAGGCCTTCAAGCGTTGCACCTCGCTGCCGTCATCGAGATCCCAGATGAGAACACTGCCATCGAGCAGACCGGCCGCGAGCCATGGGCGAGTCGGATGCAAAGCGATGGTTTCGACGCCCGACGACAGTGGCCCCCACGCGCGCAAGGAATCGCCCGTCGTTCGGCTCCATACCTTCACGGTGTGATCGACCGAACAGGTCACGATCCGCTCGCCGTCCGGCGTGAAGGCAACCGACGTAATCCCGCCATCGTGCGCTTTGAACTGCTGCAACGAGCGGTCGGTCCGATTGCGCAGGTGACGCCACTCCCAGCCCCGCAGGTGCACCGGAGCCGCGGTGAGTTGGTTGCGCGCTTCGTTGATCTGGTCGGTGCGGATCGACGATTCGGTCGCCACGATCGAGCTGACGTAGGCCAGCTGCTGTGCCTGCCGCGTCTGCTCCTCGGCGACCGCACGTTGTGTTTCCTCCAGCGCACGCGCGCGTTCAGCGCGACGGTACTGCGCCAGCGCCGCAGCAAGTCCCGCCGAGAGCGCGACGACCACGGCGACCGTCGCGGCGAGGAACGCGCGATGACGGCGTACGAACTTGCCACTGCGATACGCAACGCTGTCGGGGCGCGCGAGGACCGGATGGCCAGACATGTGGCGTCGAATGTCCTCGGCGAACTGCTCCACTGACGCATAACGGCGCGCGGGATCCTTGTGCATGGCCTTCAGGACAATGTTGTCGAGATCGCCGCGAAGCTGGCGTTGCAAGCGGCTCGCCTGCGCGCGCGTCGCGGCAACGCTGGGAAGCAAGGGATCTGTTCCACAAATGGTCTTTTCGATCTCGGCGGCGGAGAGCGTGTCGATCTTATAGGGCAGCCGTCCGGTCAGCAGTTGGTACAGCAGCGCGCCCAAAGAGTAGACGTCGCTCGAAGTCGAGACCTCTTGACCGCGGACTTGCTCCGGGCTGGCGTACTGCGGTGTGAACGGACGGAACATCGTGGTGAGCCTGGTGCCGGAAGGGGCGTCCGCGCCGACATCGGCGAGCTTGGCGATCCCGAAGTCCAACAGCTTCGGCAGGCCGCCCTGAGCCACCAGGATGTTGCCCGGCTTCAGATCGCGATGAACCACGAGGTGTGCGTGCGCGAACTGCACGGCGGCGCACACGGTCAGAAACAAGTCCAGGCGCTGCCGAAGCGTCAGTTCGTGTCGCTTGCAGTACAGGTCGATGGGTTCGCCTTCGACGTACTCCATCACTAGAAAGGGAACGCCGTCCTCGGTTTCTCCTCCGTCGAGCAAGCGTGCAATGTTGGGGTGCTGCAGGTTGGCGAGAATCTGTCGCTCTTCTCGAAAGCGACGCTTCGCATGGTCACTGGCGATCCCGCCGCGCACGAGTTTGATCGCAACCTGCATCTTGAACTGGTCGTCGTCGCGCTGAGCCAGGTACACGGTTCCCATGCCACCGTGGCCGATCTCCCGCTCGACCCGGTAGGGCCCCAAGCGTTGCCCGACGTACGTCGCCGCGGGTTCCTGCTCGATGGCATGTGCCGCCTCGGCAACCGCATTCTCCATGAACACGCCTGCCCGCGCGTCGGCGGCGAGAAGAGCATCGAGCTCTGCGCGGTCTTCGCGGGGACACTCGCGCTCCAAGAACTCGGTGCGCGCGTCCGGGTCCAGCGCGAGCGCCGACTCGAAGAGCTTCTGCAGACGTTGCCAGCGTTTCGTATCCATGGGTTGAACCGTCAGTCCCCCGCAAGAATGGACTGGTCACCGCAGGCAATGTTGGCGACGATACTGAATCGTAGCACACCCACGGATTCGACTTTGTGGGTTACGTCCGCTCGTAGCTGCCAGCGAACAGCATGTCCCACGAGAACGTTCGGGCATAGGAGCATGACGGACGCGTCGGTTGCTGCCCTCCAATCATGCGAAAGAGCCCTTCGCCACCGCGGGCCGAAGGGCTCTACTCGTCATGGTCTCTTGTCGGGTGGGCGCTTCGCTACGAACCCAGCTCGACGGGTTCGGTCTGCGGCGGTGCCTCGTTGGGAAGGCTCGAGACCTTGCCATAGAAACTCCGCGGGATCAGGACGCGATTGATCACGTGTGCCACGCCGTTGGTTGCAACAACGTCGCGAGCGACCACGCGTGACCTGTTGACGTAGATTCTCTCGCGCCAGGTCTTGAAGACGGCCGTCTTGCCGCCCGCGAGCATTTCGACGAACTGGAAGCGGCGCAGGTCGGTGCTGCGGATGTCACCGGCCGTCACGTGGTACAGCAGGAGCTCCTGCAACAATCCAATGTTCTCCTCCTCGAGCAGCTCGTCAAGCAGACCATTCGGCAGGTTCTCGAAGGCCAAGTTCGTTGGCGCAAAAACGGTGAGAGGGCCATCGCCGCGTAGAGCGCCCTCGAGTCCTGCGGCCTGCGCCGCCTCGACGAGCTTGCTCAGGCCGGCGCCTGCCGCGGTATCGACGAGGTCGAGCGTCGGCTCGACCGGATCCTCGAGCGTAAAGCCCTCAGGCACGAGGACATCATCGATCACGTGGATCACGCCGTTCGTTGCCATCACGTCGGCGAGCTTCACCCAGGTCCCCTTGACGACCACCAGTCGGAAGAAGCGGCGGTTCTCGAGGTCGCTCCCCTCGAGCGTTTCAACGCGCTGGTACCAGCGCAAGTCGCTGCGCGTCACGCGGCCGGAGACGACATGGTATTTCAACAGCTGCTGAAGCTTGTCCTGGTTTTCTTCGAGCAAGAGCGCATCCAGAAGTCCCGCTGGAAGCTTCGCGAACGCCTCGTCCGTGGGCGCGAAAACGGTGAACGGCCCCTCACTGCGCAGCGCGCTCTCGAGCCCGGCAGCTTGAACGGCATCCACCAGGATATTGAAACCCGCGCCGAACGCGGTGTCGACCAAATCACCCGTGGGCTTCTGGGATGTGGCGATCTCGGTCTCGAGCCCCGGGAAGTCGGGGCTTACCGGAAGCTCGGATTCGGACGTCGGTGCAGCCGGAGCGCTGATCTCGTCCGTGCCGCAGCCGACAACGAAGAGTAGCGCCCCGAGGATCATGGAGATGGCTTGATTCTTCACGAAACTTCTCCTCGGGTTATGGGAGCGGAGCCCAGGGGCCGCGGGAGGGCGCTCTGGTTGCTTCGGGGAGCGTTGAGATTCGGATGCATGCGCATCCAGAAAGCGCCACTCTGTCCATGGCTCGTTAAACAGCTCCTCATGGACTCACTCCAGAGACCGAGGACTCCCGTTTCCACTGAGACCCGAGGCTTCCCGCTCCGGCGGGGGGGCGAATCAATCAAGCATCTCGGTTGCCGAACCGATGAGGAAGGCGTTGGACGCCAAAAGGCCTGACAGCACTGGCGGCTCGCGGTTGAAGCGTGGTGTTCCGCGCTTTGGTTCCCGGATCTTGCCACCCGCAGCGTGCACGAGAGCGACGCCGGCGGCGACGTCCCATTCGCTCTTGGGGACGAGTGTCCAAGTGGCGTCGGCGCGGCCGGCGGCGACGAGGCCGAGCTTGTAGGCGACCGAGCCTGTGGGACGGATGTCGAAACCCATGTTCTCGAAGCGCTTCCACTCGCCGCGAGCGGTTTCGCTGCGGCTGGCCAGCACGATGGCGCCGTTCAAATCCGTGCGGTTCGTGACCGTCACGGGCTCGTCGTTCAGCCACACGCCGATGCCAACCGCACCCACGATGAGCTCGTTCGACACGGGATTGAAGATGCCACCCACAGTGGCCTCACCGTCTTCGACGTAGCCAATCGACACGCACCACTCGGGAACCCCGCGAATGAACTCCTTGGTGCCATCGATGGGGTCCACGATCCACACATGGCGGCACTTCAACCGTTCGGGTGAACGCGCGGTCTCCTCGGACAGCCAACCCTCGCCCGGACGAGGCAGCAGCTTGCGCAGCGCGTCGTCGACGGCCAGGTCCGCGGCCGTGACCGGGTCGCCGCCGCGCTTGGCTTCGCTCTCGATGCGGCCCGGCGTGTAGTCGGCCAGGATCCCGCCGGCAACGCGCATGCCCTCGCGAACGCGCTCGATGATCTCTTTGCGGTCGGCGGCGCCCCCGCGGGGAGTGGGATCGCCGCGGTCGGTGCTGTCGGTGCGGTCGTTGCTGTCGGTGCTGTCGGTGCTCAAGGGGCGTCGTCCTTGGACTCGGAGGCGATGAAGCCCTCTTTTTCGAGGTACAGGACAACTTGCTGGGCAGCCTGCTCGGCGCTCATGTCGGTGGTGTCGATGCGGATCTCGGGATGCTCGGGCTCTTCGTACGGGTCGTCGATGCCGGTGAAGCCCTGGATGACGCCGGCCCGCACCTTGGCGTACAGGCCCTTGCGGTCGCGCTTCTCGCACACTTCGAGCGACGTGGCCACGTGGACTTCGACGAAGCCTCCGTGCTGCGAGATCATGCGACGCACCTCGTCACGCGTGGCCGCGTAAGGTGCGATCGGCGCGCACACCGCGACGCCACCGTTCTTCGTGATCTCGCCCGCCACGAAGCCGATGCGCCGGATGTTGATGTCACGATGCTCCTTCGAAAACCCCAGCTCGCTCGACAGATTCTTGCGCACGATATCACCGTCGAGCAGCGTCACCGGACGCGTGTCGATCTCCATCAGCTTGGCGACGAGCACGTTGGCGATGGTGGACTTCCCCGCGCCCGACAGGCCGGTGAAGAACACCGTGTAGCCCTGGCGCGCGCGCGAAGGGTAGCGACGCCGAAGCTCGCGAATGACCTCGGGATACGAGAACCAAGCCGGAATCTTGCTGCCATCGCGGATGCGTCGCCGCAGCTCGGTGCCCGACAGGTTGAGCACGCGCGCACCCGTGGGCACCTGCGAGCGCGGCATGTACTCGCCATGATCCTCGCAGTAGACCATCTCTTCGAACGGCACGATGTCGATGCCCATCTCGTCAGCGTGCTGTGCGGCCAGCTGCTGCGCCTCGTACGGATCGTGGAACGACTGGCCGTCGGCATCGCGCGGGCCGGCGTGATCGCGCCCGACGATGAAATGCGTGCAGCCGTAGTTCTTGCGAATCAGCGCGTGCCACAGGGCCTCACGCGGTCCCGCCATACGCATGGCCAGCGGCAGCAGGCTCAACGCCACCGACCCCGGCGGATAGTGCTGCAGCACCGCTTGGTAGCAATGCACGCGCGCAAAGTAGTCGATGTCGCCGGGGCTCGTGCGGCCCACCGCCGGATGCAGAAGCAGATGCGCTCCCACGCTGGCGGCAGCGCGTTGGGTGAGCTCCACGTGCGCCCGATGCATGGGATTGCGCGTTTGGAAGGCGACGATGCGCGTCCACCCCAAGCGGGCGAACTCGGCGCGCAGCTCCAACGGCGTGTGCCGCAGCTGACGAAACGTGTGGTGCGGCGGCAGCTCCAACCCTTCCAACGCGCCCCCCACGTAGACGGGATGGCGCTGATGCAGCAGCTGGTGCACACCCGGATGATCGTCGCGCGCGGTGCCATAGATGGCTTCCGCCTCGGCCTCGTGATCGGGCTGCCACACGTCGCCCACGGTCAGCACGGCGAGCGGCATGCCTTCGGGGTGTCGCAACGCCACACGATCACCCGGTGTGAGCGTCTGCCCGAACTCGTCGGTGACGTCGAGGTTGATGGGAATCGGCCACAGCGTGCCATCCACCAGACGCATGTTGGTGCACACGCCGCGCGTGTCGTCGCGCGACAGATAGCCTTCGAGCGGCGTGAAGGCGCCGTTCAGGAGCAGCTCGAGATCCCACGTCTGCTGGAAGCTGAGATCCCAGGACGACAGGTGCACGCACTCCCGCAGCAGCACACGCCGGTGCGCCGCGTCGACCAGGAGCGGCTGGATTTCGTCGCGGGGACCGCGCGCCGTGGTGGCCATTCAGCAACCTTGTGGCTTGGGAACGTACATCTGTCGGATT
The DNA here is from genome assembly GCA_041613275.1 of Candidatus Krumholzibacteriia bacterium. GTDB lineage: Bacteria > Krumholzibacteriota > Krumholzibacteriia > JBFJHN01. The sequence continues at coordinate 7,868 of JBFJHN010000014.1, forward strand.
CCGCTGCGGCTCAAGGATAGCACGCCCCGCGGCGCTGCCCCGATGGGCCAGGTCAGCCACCCCGCCGGTACTCGTCGATGATTCGCTGGATGCTGGAAATCATTTGGGCAAGCGTGCCCTCGGAATCCTGGCTGCGGACGCTCTCGACGATCCTCCGGGCTTCGTCGATACGACCACGCGCCGCCGCGACGCCGGCAACGACGAGGTACGCCGTGGCGTCGCGCATCCCGAGCTGGATCGAGCGTGTCACGTGCTGCTCGGCTTCGTCGTAGCGGTCCTGCAAGAGGTGTGCATAGGCGACGATCGTGTACGCGGTGGCCAGGTCCGGAACGCGTTGCAGCGAAGCCTGCCCCTGCGCCACGAAAAATACGGTGTCGTCCTCATGGTCACGCGAAATGCTGGTGACCATGCGACCTTCTCGAAGATCCGGAAAGTGCAGGCGAAAGAATTTGTCCTCTCGCAAGACGGCCTGGATGGGGATCTTGCGGATGCGGTATGCCCCGGGACGTAACTCTCCCACAGTGGGACCGCGGCGCTCCTCCTCGGGCTCGACGTACAACACGCCAACACGACGCGTCGTGGGCGGAAGGTCCGCCTGACGAAGCTCACGCAACAACGTGCCGCCGACCGTGCCGTATCGAAGCACGCTGTCGTGCAGAATCTTGCTGTTGGGCAGCGTCAGCGTTTCGTGCGTGCGCGCGTTGCGATGCGCGAACAGGATGCACACCGCGAGCGCAAGCGCCCACGCGCCGGCACGGAGCGCGATCGGCCTTCGCCCGGAAGATGCGGACTGCGCTGCGTGCTTGCCCGCCCTCATCAGTCGCGACGTGCCACCCAACACCACCACCGCCGTGAGAATGTTGAAGCCGATCTGCGGTGCGTACAAATAGTAGGCAAAGAAGTGTTGGAACAGCGGCAAGACCGGCACGAGCAGCGCCACGAACCAGGCGGTCGCGAGCAACGTAGGCGCGGTGAGGGAACGCACCGTGGGTCGCGACCGCCCGATCAGGTAACCCACGACCGCAAGGAGCACGATGCCCGCCGCCCAGGGCAGCATGTCCAAGTCGCCTTGCGATTTCTGATCGGGATACGCGCGCCACGGCGACAGAAGCCACGCGACGGCGGTGGCCAGGTTGACGAAGGCGCCGTAGCCGTAGTTGGTGGCATACGGCATGGCGTCGTCCGAGACGAGCATGCGCTCATGCAAGCCGGACCCCACGAACAGCACCGCGCCCACGACCAACTGCACCGCCGCCAGGCGCAGCACACGTCGGCCACACAGCAGCGGGAGGACGAGGGGCGCGGCCAGCACGGATTCCTTGCACAGCACCGCTGCCGCAAACAGCGCAACCGATGCCCAGCGCCAGCGGTCGGTACGCAGCGCCACCCACATCGCCGCCAAGACAAAGAACGTGCTCGTGAGCTCCTGCGCGCACGCCACCCAGTACAACACGGTGAACGCCACCGGGCTGACGGCGAACAAACCCGACGCCAACCACGCCGTGTCGCGCCGCGCGCCGAAGCGCCGCGCAAACGCGTAAACCCACACTCCGTTGGCCCAGTGGAACAGCCAATTGAACGCGTGCCACGGCGTCGGGCTGTCCACGCCGAACAGCACGTAACCGAGCTTGTAATAGACCGTCGTACCCAGGAGTCGGCGCAGCGAGAACTCACCCGGGTCGATGCCGGCCGCGGGATAGAGGTACGTGTAGTCGTCGAGCGAAAAGGGGAACGTCAACCCGCGGTGGTAGACAAGCAGCGAGGCCGCGGCGGAAACGAGTCCCGCCACCAAAACATCGCGGACACGCCAGACAGAGCCCGGCGCCGTGTCGCCGGCATGGAGCATCGACCCACCTACAGGGAGCGCCAAACTACGCCGGCGCCGCCGCGGACCGTCCCACCAACTTCAGGAGCTCGCGCACGGCGTTGTCGGCGCCCTCGGCGATCTGGCTGATGGTGGTCGCGCTCATGTAGCACGCCGTCGTCACCAGACGGTTCTTCTCGTCGACCACGACCTCGGTGACATCGGCGTTGCGATGCTGCGCGCCCATCTTCTCCAGCGCCTCGGCCGTGCCCTTGTCCGTGCCGATGGTGATCGACGGCTTCAGCTGCTCGCCGAACAGCGCCGCCACCACGGCCGGCGCAATGCACAGCGCCGCAATGGGCTTGCCCGCGTCGTGCACGGTGCGCAGAGCGTTCGCGACATCTTCGTCGACCGTGCAGTCGGGCCCGTCGACCGCAAACGTGCACAGGTTCTTCGCCGCACCGAAGCCGCCCGGCATGACGACGGCATCCAACGCGTCGAGATCGACGTCCTTGATGTTCTGGATCTTGCCGCGTGCGATGCGCGCCGACTCGGTCAGTACGTTGCGCGTTTCCGTCGTGGCTGCGTTGGTGCGGTGATCCACGACGTCGGCCTGCTTGCGATCCGGCGCCATGCACACGGCGTCGACGCCAGCGCGGTCCAAGGCCAGGAGCGTCAGCACGGATTCGTGGATCTCGGCGCCGTCCAGGTATCCGCACCCCGACAGGATGACGCCGATCTTCTTGCGGCCCACGTCGACTCCTCTCGAATTCTCGGGAGTGGATCCCGAGCCGTGGCTGCCCCTTTGGGGCGAACGAGTTGCTGTGTGAGGCTTCTCCACGGAGTCTAATGTTCAGGTTCCGGACTGCCAAGCACGCCTTGGACTGCAAGAACGCGCTCGATCTGCGACGCCATGACGGCGCATGACGCCGCGCCTCCGCGCGCGCGTCAAACGACGACGTTGCCGCGCAACGCCACCCACGCAAGCGCGATCCAGCCCACGATGAAGGCCAAGCCGCCGAACGGCGTGACCGCGCCCCACGCACGCACGCCGGACAACGCCAGCACGTACAGGCTTCCCGAGAACAACACGATGCCCGCCAGGAATGCCCAGCCCGCGGTTCCGACCGCGGACGATGCGCCGCGCGTCGCCGACCAGCCGACGACGAGCAACGCCAGCGCGTGATACATGTGGTAGCGCACGCCCGTTTCGAAGATCGTCAGCATCTCGGCGCTCAGGCGCGCCTTCAACGCGTGCGCGCCGAACGCGCCCAGCATCACGCCCGCCCCCGCGGCCAGGGCTCCTGCCATGAACCAGTTCACGTTTGTTCCCCCTTTTGTGGGTTCTTTGCGTCGTTTGCCGCCTCGCGCGTCTACGCTGGGCGTCCCGTGGCGTGCGTCCCTGGACGACCGGCCCCGTGGCGCGTCAGAATGGAGCTGCCCGGTCCCTCCTGCGCCCGAGCACGGAGTTCGGTTTCCTCATGCACAGCGCCTCGAGCCCCGCAGCACAGACCGGTGCCGTCGGCCCGCGCCGACCGGCACTTCGCCGCGTGCCGTCCGTGGGCGAAACGCTGCCCCCAGCGCGGCGCGGCCTGGGCTGGGGGCGCGTTCTGCTGGCGCACGTGGTCCTCATCGCGGTGCCAACCATTCCGTACTACTACATGCGCGTCCTCGGCACTGATCTTTTCTACCTGCACGTGACGATCGCCACGGTCTATCTGCTCACCGCGCTCATGATCCTGTCCGAGACCGGCATCGCCGCGTGGCAGCGCTTTGCCGCCGAGCCCATTGTCCCGCGCTCGCGAAGCGACGCCTGGTGGCAGAGCTTCAAAGGTTTCCTGGGGCTCCGCGGCGCACGCGGCGCCGACGTCGTCCGTCCGGTGCCACGCACCTCGATCATCGTCGCCGCGTTCCTCCCCAACGAAGCCGACATCATCGTCGAGACCTTGGAGCACCTGTTGATGCGGATCCGCCGGCCGCCGGACGGGTTCGAAATCATTTTGGCCTACAACACGCCGGTGCGCCTCCCGATCGAGGACGAGCTCGAAGAGCTCGCCGAACGCTTCCCCGATTTGCGCCTGCTGCGCGTCGACGGTAGCGAGACCAAGGCCGAGAACTTGAACGCCGCGCTCGACGTCGCAACCGGCGAAATCACCGCCATCCTGGACGCCGACCACCTGCCGCGCCCCGACTGCCTCGAGCGCGCGTGGCACTGGCTGGAGTCCGATTACGACGTGGTCCAAGGGCGCAGCATCGTGCGCAACTTCGCTTCGAACCTCAAGACCAAATGCATCGCGGTCGAGTTCGAATGCATGTACGGCATCAGTCACGCGGCGCGCTCGCTGTGGGTCGACACCGCGATCTTCGGCGGCTCGAACGGCTACTGGCGCACCGAGGTGCTGCGCACGGTGCGTTTCAACCCAAAGATGATGACCGAGGACATCGATGCGTCCATGCGTGCGCTGCTGCAGGGGTATCACATCGTCACCGATCGCAGCATCGTGTCGACGGAGCTCGCCGTCGCCGACTTCCGCTCGTTCTGGTTCCAGCGCAAGCGTTGGGCGCAAGGCTGGCTGCAGGTGAGCCTCAAGTACCAGCGCGCGGTGTGGAAGTCGACGCACTTGAGCCTGCGGCAGAAGATCTATTGGACGTACCTTTTGGGATTTCGCGAGCTGTATCCGCTGGTCAGCCTGCAGATCTTCCCCGTTCTCATCAGCCTGATCCTGTTCCAGGGCGCCTTGCCATTGTGGTCGCACGGGTACCTGTGGAGTAGCGCAATTCTTACGCTTGTGAGTGGGCCGCTGCAGGTGATCGTGGCGACGAAGAACGCGGTGACGGGCTTCCCGCGCCGCTACGCGCTGGGATATGCCTTCTTCGTCTTCTTCTACGTCATGCTGAAGAACATGATCTGGGTGATTGCTCTGTACGATCACCTCACTCGCAACACCGACTGGATCGTGACGCGGCGCGAGATGTCCGAGAGCATGCGCCGCCGCGAAGCCGAGCTGCGAAAGTCATCACGCAATGGCGCTTGGGCGGGTTTGCATCAGGTTCGCGATGCTCTGCGCAGTAGCGGGTTCCGTTTCGTCTGAGCCCGCAACCGCGCAGCAGTTGCACACGTCCGTGGCCGACAGCCTGGTCGCGCGGGCGCGCGCCGCTGCGTGGCGTGACGCCAATGCGAAGTCGGCGGCGCTGTTCGCAGATGCGCTCCAGCGTGCGCCGTCGCGCCGCTCGGAGTGGCTGCGCGAGTACGCGGATCAGTTGAC
>JBFJHN010000015.1:0-12485 GCA_041613275.1 Candidatus Krumholzibacteriia bacterium
GGAAGACCGCGCCTACGAAGACGATCATCCCGAGGAGCGGGGACGACACGACGACGTGCGCCCGCCGCATCGCGAGCACGCTCCGTGCCTCGTGTGCGGCGCGCCCGGATGCGCCGCCCGCTGCCTCGACGAGGAGGACGACATCACATGGTAACGCTGTCTGCATTGGAGGCACAGAGGCTGCTGGTGGCGCTCGGCACGGCGGAGTTATGGGTCGATCCGTTCATGTACGGCTGCCGGATCTGCGGCCTGCGCAGTACTGAGGAGCAGCGTGCGTGGGCGCGCGAGGTTCGACGGGAGCTTACCGCGTGCCGTCGTATTCTACGCAGGAGGGCAGCATGATCGTTCAGACGACCGTAACGTACGACGAACTCGAAGCGGCGCGCGGGGGCGTTGTCCCTGCCGGGGACGCGTCCCGCGTGGTCGTGATCTGTCCCGACGACTACGACGCGGCCACGATCACGGCCGCAGACATTCTGCACGACCCCGCCATCGTGTCGGTGGCAGTCGACGTCGCTGAGACGACGCGCGACGGCGAGACCGTGTGGCAGGGAAACGCCGCAACCTACTACTCGGGCTGCCGGACGTGCGAGCGGGAGTTGCGGACGGGCAACACGTTCTTCCCGTCGCATCGGCCCAGCTACGCGTGCCAGAGCGGCAAGCGGTCGCACTGCACGTGCGACGGGTGCTTCTGATGGCGGGCCGTGCCGAACGCCGCCGTGCGGCCCGCCGGGCGCAGCACGACGCGGCAGCAGCCTGGACCCCCTTCGAGCGCGTGCGCGCCGACCACGATGCCACCGGCGCGTTCGAGCTGTATCGGAACAGCCGGTATCAGGTCGCGCGCTACGTCGACACACAGCCCGAAGGGGACACGATCATCCACCTGTCAATCCGCTCCCTGGCGAACGACGCGCGGCACGACTGGCGCGACTTCCAGAAGATCAAGAACGAACTGGCCGGCGTCGAGTGGGAAGGAGTCGAGCTGTACCCCGCCGAGAGCCGGCTCGTCGACGGCGTCAACCAGTTCCACTTGTGGTGCTTCCCGACCCGGCTCCCGTTCGGCTTCACTGGCCGCTACGTCTCCGACGAGCCCGCGCTGCGTGGAGGAAAGCAGCGTCCCTTCGCACCACATGTCCTTCCCGAGACGATCGAGGCCGACCGCGAAGCGGTGCGTCGCAGTGCGGAGCGGATGAAGCAGCAACACGGCGTCCGCGATCTCATCGACGTGTGGGACGTGACGCCATGACAACCGCCGCTGATGCGGCCAGGAGGATCGGATGAAGGTCATCAACGAGACGCACTGGCGCACGGATCATCTGCGCCGGTTCATCCTGCGCGTTGCAAAGGAAGAGCTGCCGACCGACGCACTCCCGCGGACGATCGTGAAGGTCGGATACCACCGGGGCGGGAGCGGGTGTGCGGGGCGCGCACGCTACCCGACGACGGACGAGCGGCGAGACGGACTGCGCCCCCGCATCTGGCTGCTCCTCCCGCCCCGGTCGGAGCCGGTCGTCGACCGGGCCGATCTCGCGCTCGTCATCGCCCACGAGATGGCGCACTGCCGGGGGCTGCGGCACGGCAAGGACATGCGCTGCCCGCGCTACTATCGACAGCCCGGCTACCGGGAGCGGTACGCGTGGGCGACGACCCTGCCGCTCGCGGCACGCGCGCTGGTCGTACGCCGGCGCAAACTGCGCGCACAGCCGCGCGACGTGCGCCGCGCGCACGCCGAGACGATGCTGCAGACCTGGGAGCGCAAGCACAAGCTCGCCACGACCATGCGCGCCAAGTGGCGCGCGAAGGTGCGGCGGCTGACAACCGAGACGACACGAGCGGCCGCCGCATCGAAGGGAGGAACCTCCGCATGAGCACCATCGCTCGCTACCACCGGCTCCGAGATCGCCTGCTCGATCTACAGGACACGCACGCCCGATACGCCTCCGATCTCAGTCTCGACATCACGCTGCGACTGCGTCCGCGCGGGCTCGGCCCGCGTGGGGTGGATCCGGGGGTTGAAGAGGCATTGGCGCGCGCCATCCAGCGCAACATCGACACGCTCTTTCTGAGCGCCATCCGGGACACCGAGCGCGTCATGCACAACGCACGGCGCGTCGCCCGGGACGAAGCGCTGGCCATTCTGGACGACACGACCGAGGAGGACGCATCGTGACCTATCTCACCCATCCCGAGAAGTTCGGCGAGTGCCGCACCATCGCGAACCACCCATGGACGCGCAACGGCGACGCCCTCGTCGTCGAGCGCGGGCGCGTCGTCATCCACTGGACGTGCGCACGGTGTGGCACACAACGCACGGACCGCATCCAGCGGCGCACGGGCGTCGTGAAGCACGCGTACAAGCACCCGCCCGGCTACCTGCTGCACCTGGGCACGCGCCGACGTCCCACCAAGGCGACGCTGCGTGTCGAGTACCTCAACCACCTGCTGCGGCGCGGACGGCAGCGCACGTTCGGTACGGTTCGCGCGCGGAGTGACGCGTGACGCCGCACGACGCCCTGGCATGGTGCCGCGACCAGGCAGAGCGCGCCGCCGCCATCACGACGCACATGGCGGCGACGGCCACCACGATGCCCATGCTGCATGTCTTCACCGCGCGCGAGATCGTGCTCGTGGCGTTGGCGCAGCTGCCCGCGGATCCCGAGAAGAAGGATCGGCTGTTCCAGCGGGTCGCGGAGACGTTCCTGGCACCGCCCGCCGTGTGCGGGTACGCCCTGGTTGCCGAAGGATGGGCCGTCGAGCAGCCGACTGACGATCTGCCTCCCAGCAGATCGGATCGTCGGTTCGAGGTCATCACCGTAAGTGCTGGGGTACGGACGGGCGTCTTCGCGACATACGGCTGGCGCCTCGAACGGGCGCTGGATACCGGGACCACCTCGCGTACGTTCCTGTTCGAAAACAACAACACCGACCCCGGCGCACCGCGGGGCGACGTGTTCGCCGATTTGTTCGGCCGTTTGCCCGCTGCCCAACGCTACGCGCCGGTGCAGACCATCGCGCAGCTCCGAGAGCGCACCAACGAGGAGGAATCGGAATGAAGAACGCCGGGTGCGCGGCGCTGACATTCCGGGCGGCACGCGATGCCATCCGGTTGTACTTCGCCCCGATCCAGTGCGTCCTTCGGCGATTCGTAACGCCCCGACGCACGTCACAAGCACGGAAGGAGACCGAATGAACACCAAGACACAGGGAATGCACCGCGCGGTGCTCCGACTCACGCCCGCTATGCGAGTACGCGCACGCTGGCTCTCGCGCGGCGTGCTGCTACTGAGTGGTGCCATGCTGCTTGGCAGCGTGGTGTTCGGCATAGCGCTGCTCCGCTACGGCGCGCCGCTCGGACAGGCGCTCGTCGAGCTGGGCCTGCGGCTGCAGAGTGCCGGGACGCCGCCCGTCTACCTCGTCAGCATCGCCCCCGGGCTAGAGCGCGACGGCGAGGTGCGAGAGATCGTGCGCACCATGGCGATCGACGCCGTGACCGAGGAAGCGGTCGCGCTCGGACTGCGGGGGCGGCGATGACGTCGTACGAGACTGAATACGCACCGGAGGTGCGCATCCACGTACGTCGGGTAGAACCGTACAACGGCGGCTTCGTAGCGGGCCGCGGTTCCATTAGGAACGTCACGGAATCCACCATCGTCGCAACTGTCTCGGCGAACGAAGGCTACGTGACTATCAAACAGTACGCCGCCACCGACACCGTCTTCGTAGTGCGGTTCGAACGCGGCGCCGCTGAACACGTTGCCAACGCGATTCACGAGGCGCTGGCGCGCAGTGAACAGGAGAAATCGACATGAAAGTGCACATTCTGGCCTGTACCCGGTGCTACCGCACGACGCGCAAGGTCGTACCGGCGGCACACACGTACGCCCTTCCGGGGGTGCTGGAACACAGTCTCGATGTCTGCGCCACGTGCGCCGATGCGGTGCGGAAGTGCCTGCAGCCGTTCGCCAAGCAGCCGCGCGCACGCCGTGCGCGGAATGGCACGACGATGCAGCGCCTCCTCGAACAGCTGGCGGCGCACGCGACGCAGACGACGGCGCAGCTGGGCCGCAACTACACGGCGCTCTACCAGCTACGGCAGAAAAAGTACGTGCGGCGGGTGAAGCCACAGACGTACGCGATCACGGCGGCGGGGCGCGCACGACTGGCAACGCTTCGCCGATCGAAGGAGACGTCCCGTGACGCCACGTGAGCCCGCGCCCCGCACGTACCACGAGGCGCTCACGTACTGGACGGTCGGGCAACCGCGCCGCGGAACCGTCCGCCGTCCGGCCGTTGCCCTCGGCCCGTACACCCTCGTCGCCCTCGACGACGCGACGCCGCCCGAGCGCCTCGCCGTGCGGCTCGGCGCCACGCCGCTCGTCGTCTTCTGGCGGCACGGGAGCGTGTCGCTCTACGGCGGATCACGCACGCGCACGGAGCGCACGGCGATCAACGCGTGCCTGCACTACGGGCGTGGCGTCCGCCGCAAGCCCGACGGCCAGTGGTACCTCGTCATCAACGACGCCCACTTCCCCTTCGCCGACGGCATCACGATCGAACCGGGCGGCGCGATCCGCGTGCTGCCCCAGGAGGACCGCCATGCGAACCGACCCGAATCCTAAACCGATCTGGCACCGCGTCGTCACCGCGCCCGGGAACCGGGCCGGCTGGGGAAAGAACGAAGGCGCAACATGGTGGGTCGTCTACGACGACGGCAGCTGCGGCCCGGTTCGCAACCGCGCCGTCGTCGTGGACACCACCCAACCGCCGCGGACGCAGCGTCCGCTGCAGACGCAGGAGTAAGATCATGGGATTGCCCGTCATTCCGGTTGGCGACGTCACCACGAACAGCAACGGCGTGATCGTCGGCCCGTTCCTCGTGGACGACGCAGCGCATCGCATCCGCCGTACGGCGGCGCACACCTACGCGGCCACGTCGGCGCGCAGCGACGGCGACGACGAATACCTCTGCTACGTCGAGGGGTTGTCCCCGCGGGTCGGTCGGTGCGCGTGCCCGCGCTTCATCATCACGGGCGAAGCGTGTAAACACCTCGAATGGGCGTTTGCCGTCGAGCGCTGGGTCGCCAAGCACGATCCCGACGGCTACCAGGCCGAGGCGGACGCCCGCCGCGACCGGCGTGGATGGTAGCGCCATGAGCACGCGCGACCCGCGTCCCTTGCAATCCGCACTCGAACGACATAGGAGAGCCGCGCGGCGCGTCCCGGAAAACGAAAAGCACGATGCCGAAAGGCGTTCGACAGCCCATGTTGGAGCCGGGGCGCGCCGCGTCGATCCCGCGCCCGACGACACCTTTCTCACCGGGCTGTGCCTGGGGCTCGTCGTCGACGGGCTCTGGCCCTGGACCGTCTCTCCTGATGCGGATGCCGTAACCGATCTCGACAACGTGGACACCGAGACTCTCGCCGAGGACATCGGCGACGAAGGAGGGGACTGGTGATGCACTGTGCCGATTGCGAACAGCCACTACGCTCGTGGACGACGTACGGGGGGCTCCGCTACTGCCTCGACTGCTACATGCAGCTCCCGCGTGTGGCGTACACGTTCCAACACACCCTACGCGCCCGCCGGCGCGCGCAGACGCGGCTCCTCGCCGCGTTCGGGCTCGGCAGCGCGCTCGTGCTCTGGGCGCTGCTCGGGACGGCGCAGACGCTCGACCGGCCGCACCTGCGGCGTCCGAGTCCGCTCGGCGCGCGGCTGACGGACACGCACGGCGCGCGCACGACGGCGCGACCGAACACGGCGGGCGGCTGGGATCTCGCGGACGGGACACGGAGCCGGCCGAGTCCGCTCGGGGAACGGTACACCCGCCCCGACGGCTCGACGTACACCGTGCGTCCGAGCCCGCTCGGGACGCGGACAACCACCGGGCTCACGTGCCGTCCGGGGCCGGTTGGAGTACGCTGCCGATGACGCGGGACGCCGCCCACGCCGCCGACGACGCCATCGCACGCGGCGACGCCCATGCGGACGCGACGTGGAAGGACCACGCACTCCGCGCCATCTATACGCGCCCGGTGGGCGCACGGTTCACGACCGAGGATCTCAAAGCGCTGATCCCACCCCACGTCCACACGCACGACGCACGGGCGTGGGGCGGGGTCATGCGCGCAGCCGCACGCCGCGGCTGGATCGTTGCAACGCCAGACTATCGCGCGAGTGGGGAGGTTGCGTGTCACGGACGACCGATGCGGGTGTGGGTGCGGCTGTGGGTGCAGACCACGGAGCCGACGCAATGCTGATGCTCATCAACACGGTCGGCACGACGGTTGCCACGCAAGTGCAGTCCGTCGCCGCCCCCGCCGGGTGGAGCTGGCACGACTGTTACCAAGAAGCCGCGCTGTTCGTGCTGCGGCATCGCGGCCGGGGAATCCCGATGACGCACGGCTACCTCGTCGTCGCCGCCTCCCGCGCGCTTCGCCGGCGACTGCAGCAGCTCGCGACGTTGGTCTGCGTCGGGCTCGCGCCGTACGACGACGGAGGTGGCGCATGATGTCCTGTCCTGTCCCCACCATTCCTCCGTATGCGGGGAAAGCGATCCAGTGGCCCACGTGCCCGTCGGAGGACACGACAGCGGCGTTGGCGATTTCGCCGCAAACGGTCACGCTGACATCAGTAAGCACCCTGTACCGCGGGCACCTACGTACAGAGCTGACGAGTCGGGACGACCGTGCGCGCTACGACTGGCGGTTTCGAACGGGGCGCTGGGATGGGCTCGTCCGGTACTACCGGGAACGCGACACCGACTTCACGGTCGAGGCGGGGCTGCTCGACTACATCTGGGACGCCCTGACCCAAACGCCCCGCTTCGCGCCGCCCACGTTCACCGTCCGTGCCGACCCCGCTGTGCTCGCGGTGCCGGTGTGGACAGAGCCGACGTTCAAGGGGGACTTCGTCCCGCGCGACTACCAGTGGGAAGCCGCGCACGCCATTCGCGACGCGCAGTGGGGCTCGCTGCCCTGGAAGCGCGGCGTCCTCAAGCTGGCGACCGGATCGGGCAAGACGAACGTGCTTGCCATGCTCGCCGCCGGGTACGCGAAAGCGCGCGTACTGCTCCTCGTGGATCGTCGGGATCTCATGTACCAGGCCCAGACCCGGCTCCAGACCCTGCTCGGCGAGAAAGTGGGCGTCCTCGGGGACGGGCGCGACGACTCGGGGCGGCGCATCACCGTCGCCATGTTCCAGACCCTGCGCACGCGCCCGAAGTGCGCCGCGCTCCGGTACGCCGACGTGCTCCTCGTTGACGAGTGCCACATCCTGTCCGGGAAGGGCTACGCGGAGACGCTGCGCGAGGCGACCGCCCTCGTGCGCGTCGGTGTCTCGGCCACGCCGTGGTCGAAGCAGCGCGAAGAGACCCATCGCATGGACGTGGAGCAGGCGCTCGGCCCGATCCGCTACTCGCTGGGCCCGGCCGCCCTCGTCGAGCGCGGCGTGCTCGCCCCCGTCACCTATCAGCAGTGCGTCCTCCCTGTCCCGCCCTATGTCGGCATCTGGGAGACCAAGACGCTGCCGTACCGGGCGGACTGGCGGGACCACCCGACGGCGGGGCGGCTCAAGGCCCCGAGCGCGTACGACGCGTGCGTCGTCCACAACCCACAGCGGGACGCCATCATCGCCGCCTGGGTGGCCGCGGATCCTGCCCCGACTCTCGTCCTCGTCACGTCCATTGCGCACGGGGAACGGCTCGCCAAGCAGCTTCGCTGCCAGTTCGTCCACGGCGGGACCGACACGGAGACGCGCAAGCGGGTGCTCCAGCGCCTCGGGAGCGGAGAACTCACGCGCCTCGTGGCCTCGACGATCTTCGACGTCGGCGTCGATCTCCCCGCCGTGCGCCGGCTGGTCCTGGCGGGCGGCGGCAAGTCGGATCTGCGCGTGCTGCAACGCATCGGCCGGGGCATGCGCCGTACCGGGCCGGACGACGCCCTCGCCGTCCTCGACTTTCGCGAAGTCGGGCACCCCACGCTCGAACGCCACGCCAAGTTTCGCATGGGGACGGCGCAGCGCGCTGGGTTCACCGTCTCACTCGTCCAGTAACCGGGACACCGGAAAAGGGGGAAGGATGTTGCATGTTCTGCTTGGTCCGTTGCTGCGCCCCGTTCGACAAGCGGTAGCGAAGGTGCTGCCGACCTCGTCGGCGGCGGTGCGCGACGCACTCGATCCAACCAATCGTGAGGCCCTCGTCACGACGGCAGACATCGTGCTCGTGACGTACTACGCCCCGGCGCGCGTCGTGCCGCGGGCGCTCCGCACGCGCGCGATCCGTTACGTCCTCGCCGACGTCGCCCAAAGCGCGGGCGCGCCGGCATGACCACGATCACGCCGGACACGAGCTGGCTCGCCTACCGCGCGCTCCATCGCTACTTCCGTCGGTACTATCGCCAACCGCCCATCGGGCCGCGACTGCCGGCGACGCTCTCGGTCATCCCGATTGGCACGCGCGCCATCAACGCGGCCGCCCAGACCGCAACGCTCCTGACGCAGCTCTGGCAGGAGGAACCGCTCGACGTGCCCGAGGAGCGGTACGCGTACTACTTCCTCTGGGCGCAGACGCTGCGCTGCTCGCGGCGTGACGGCGCACCCGTCGAAATCGAGATCGGGACGTGGCGGAACATCGGGTGGTTCCCGCTGCACGTCCTCGTGGGGCGCACGCCAACCCCGACCGGCCCCGCCGCGCGCGCCTGGCATGGGTGGTTGCATACGTATCGCTGGGTCGACGCGCCGGTTCACCAACACTTCCCCTGGATCGAACCGTCGGGCACGGCCAACGCGACCGCCGCGCGGCAGGCGTGGCAGCAGCTCACGGCACTGGCCACCGAGCACGCCATGTCCGTGGAAGACGTCATGGCTGCGTTTCACCCGGACGGCACGCTCCGTCGAGAACGCGAGACGCTGGTGACCGACTGGCACCCGTGGATCCTGCTCGCACGCGCCGAGTGCTGGCGCCGGGAGTGGGCGCCCCTCTGGGCGCTGGAGCTGCTGCTCGATGACCGCCCGGCGCTCGTGCGGTGGTGGGAGACGGTGCGGGACGAGATGGCCGACGAGCCGCTCGGCTGGCTCGATAACGCGATCCGGTTGCTCAAGAAGAAACAGTGGCTGACGCGCTGGCGGTACTTCCGCCGCACCGTCGCCCCAAGTCGCGGCGTGGCCCCGCGCCGCCGGTCTCGTAAATGAGCACGCCCATCGACCGTCCCGCCCTCACCTTCGAAGACTTCTTCGATCCCGTCTTCTCGGACCTCCTCCTCATGGCGATGGTGCGGGATCGCCCCTTCTGCGCCCGCGCGCGGGGCATCGTACAGCCGGGGTACTTCAACGGGGAGGTCTACCGGGCGCTCTGCACGGCGCTCTTCACCTACTGGGACAAGACGAAGCGCCCCCCGACGGCCGACGAACTCGCGGTCGTGGTCGCAGCCATGGCGCCGGCCGCCGAGCAGCGGAGCGTCTGGGCGCGGAAGGCCCGCGATCTCTACGACACCGACGAAGTCAGCCCCGAGTCGATCAACACCGCGTTCCTCGGCGAGCAGCTCGCCGCGTTCGCGCAGCGGGCGGAAGCCGCCATGGCCGTCGCCGCCGCGTACCACGAGCTGCGGACGTTCGACATCGACGCGACGGCACGCGCGCTGCGCCGCATTCAGGAGATCCCGCGCGCCTTCGACGATCTTGGCATCGACCTGCGCGCCGACTGGCGACGGTTCCTGCTCACCGAAGAGACGGACACGTTCCCGACCGGTCTCGTCGGCATCGACCGCCCCATGCGCGGGGGGATGCGTCCCGGCGAACTCGTCGTGTTCGCCGCCGCGAAAAAGACCGGGAAGACGATGATGCTCATGAACATCGCGAGTCGGCTCGCCCTCATGGGCAACCTCGTCGCCTACATCACCCTCGAACTCTACGACATCGACGGGCTCCAACGCTTCCTCGCCATTCTCACCGGGAAGCCGACCAACCAGCTCCGCGAGTACGTACCCTCCATCGAAGCGGTGATGACGGCGCTCGATCGCACGACCGAAGGCCGCCTCATCATCAAGGAGTTCCCCGGGAAGTCGATCACGGTGGAAGGGCTCGACGCCTACCTCGGACTGATCCGCGCCGAAGAGGCGCTCGCGGCCGCGCAAGCACGCCGGCCCGCGCGCCCCGTCGTACCCGTCGTCGACTACGCGGATCTGCTCAAAGGCCCCGAGGGGCTCGCGGAGTGGCAGGAGCCCGTCGAAATCTACACGGCGCTCCGTGCCCTCGGCCGCGAGCACGGCGTGCCCGTCGTCAGCGCGTCACAGATCAACGCGCCGGGGTTCGGCAAGCGCGATCTTGGCGCCCAGCACCTCTCCGCGTCGTCCCGGAAGGCGTTCGTCGTCGACTACATGTTCTATATGGAGCAGACGAGCGACGACTACGAAGCCGACCGGCTCGTCATGGTGCCCAAAGAGAACCGCAACGAGCGCCGGGATCTCACGTCCTACTGGCGTACGCAGTACGACTGCGCGCGATTGCAGGAGATCAGCAAGGAGGCGTTCGAGCGCCTGCGCCCGGAGGATCCCCGTGCCTAACCCCCCGCCACTGACGCCACAACGGCCCGAGTTCATCGTGACCACGACGAATACGTTCGCGGGACCAGAAGAAGTCACGCGCATCCGCGTCGCCGACATGATCAGCAACGTCGTCTGCCGCGCGGTTCGCGACGGGCGGTATCGTGTGGTTCTCAGGGACGTCTTTCGCGGAGACGACTACGACCTCGGGGAGTGGGATCTCCGCGCTGGGCAGCTCCTCACGATCCTCGGCATAGATCGCACCGCCCTGCTGAGCTGGGGCCCCCCGCCGCCCGTCTTCGTGACGCTGCCGGGGAGAACGCGCGCGCCCGCGCTGCGGATCTCGATTCGCGAAAACTTTGGGCCTGCGTTCGCCTGGCTCGGGGTGCATCGTCTCTCCGACGGCGTCGAGCTGCGCCCACGCATTCCGGTCACGCGTGGAACGAGCCTTGGTACGGTATGGATCGCGCCGGGGATTCCTGAACAGCGCGCACGCCGTGTGCGCATTGCGTTCTGGGACTACGCAACCGGCGACATGGAGGTCACCGGCGTGGTGACGGACGACCCCTTGCCACCCATGCTGCTCGCACCGTACCAACCACTCATGATCGACCTGATCCCGCGTCGTACAGAGCGCGCATCGTATGCGCAGACGACCAAGATGATCGTGGACGAGGCATCCACCGTGAACACGCCGGCTGACGTGTCCTTCGGTCCCGGCGTGCTGCGCGGCCTCACGGCAGTCGACGGGGTGATAACGCGGTCGGTGGAGCTGCGGACAGGCTTCCCCCGCTCGGTTGTGACGACGTACACCGCTCCTCCTGTCCGTGGATCCGACATCGACCTCCCGCGCATACCACCACGTACGCCACCCCCCGCGCCGCCCCTCGCGCCGCCCGCACCGCCGATACGAACCGACATCGTCGCGGTGCACCAACGTCGCATTCGGTTCGCGGCGAAGAAGAAATAGGGAGCCACCCGTGCCTGAGATCACCGTGAACTGCCCGGATCGGATTCACATCCCGCGGCACCCCGAACACAAGCCCGATCGCAAGCGCAAGCTCTCGATCAATCCCACCAAGGGTGTGGCGCGGTGTTGGTCGTGTGGGTTTCGACCGCGCCGCGACGTCGCGGCGCTGCTGCTGGAGGTCGGGGTCATCTACGACGGCCCTGTCCTCCCGACGGCACCGGACGCGCCCGACCCGGGGCGCCTCCCGCTTGGATACACCACCGACTTCACCACCCGCTTCGGGGCGCGCGTCCTGCGCCACCTGCGCACGGACCGCCATCTCGATCCGCTCACCATCGTGACCTACGAGATCGGCTACGCCGAACTGGGGCCGTGCGCCGGGCGTATCATCATCCCCCTCCACGACGTCAACGGGCTCCGCGTCGGCTGGCAGGCGCGCGCGTTCGCGCGTCCGAACGATCGCCTGAAGTATCTCAGTCCGACCGGGATGCCCCCCGTCCTGTTCAACGCGAGTCGCGTCCACGACGTCGTGGTCATCACCGAGGGCCCCTTCGACGCGCTGCGCCTCCCAGAGTTCGCGGTGGCGGCGATCGGCAAGGACTGGTCCGACACGAAGACGGCCCTCGTCCTCCAGCTCCGTCCGCGCACGGTCATCGTCGCGCTCGATCCCGATGCCGCCGCAGACGCGGAGCGTATCTGTACGGCGCTCTACGGCTGCGTACCGTGCGTCGTCCCGTACTTTCTCCCCCCCGAGTGCGGCGACCTCGGCGCGGCGCCACCTCCCGTGGTGCGCGGGCTCCGGGCGGTGTGTCATGCTGCCCGCGCTGCGTAAGTCCCATGCCACGTCCCCCCTGCCGCCCCCCGGCTCCTCCGGGGCAGGCACCGCGACCTCGGCGCCGGCGGGCGGAGAAGCTTCTCCCCTGAAGACCGTTCTTCTCCCCGGCCGTGACGCGCGACAGGCTACCTCGCCGCCTGCCGA
>JBFJHN010000016.1:0-12123 GCA_041613275.1 Candidatus Krumholzibacteriia bacterium
GCGCGCCCGTGCCGCGGAGGACTTCAGCCAGCGACGTCGTCTCTATCCGCAACCGAAATCGGCGCTGCCGAAGGGTCAGCAGGCTCCGGTCTCGATTCGTTGACGGGAAAGATCGCTGCCAGATCAGGACGCGTCGGTTTCGTCGGACGCAAGACCGTACTGCTTCATCTTGCGCCATAGCGTCGTGCGCCCCATTCCGAGGATCTCAGCGGCGCGCGCACGCACTCCGTGGGCTTCTTCGAGCGCGGCGACGATGCTGTCGCGCTCGTGCGTGGCGCTTTCCTCGCTGCGATAGCGCTCTGCGCGCTCGGCGCCGTTGTCGTTTTCGTCGGCGCCGCGGATCTCGGTAGGAAGGTGCTGCGCCTCGATGCGCTCGCCGCCCGCGCGGATGGCGGCGCTCTGCACCGCGGCGAACACCTCGCGGACGTTGCCCGGCCAGGCGTAGGCGCGCAGCATGTGCATCGCGAGCGGCGAGCAGGTGAGGCGCACGAAGTCGGCATTGCGCGTGCGTAGACGCTGCAGCGCAGCCTCGACCAGAAGCGGCACGTCGCTGCGGCGATCGCGCAGCGGCGGCAGATCGATGCGGAAGACGTTTAGGCGATAGAAGAGGTCTTCGCGAAACCCACCCGATTCGATTGCGGCGCGCAGGTCGCGGTTCGTCGCCGCGATGACACGCACGTCGACGCGCTTCGCCTTGACCGCGCCCACCGGCATGACTTCGTTCTCTTGCAGAACGCGCAACAGCCTCTGCTGTAGCGAGGCGCTCGTGTCGCCGATCTCGTCCAGGAGCAGCGTGCCGCCCCGTGCGGCCTCGAACAGTCCCACCTTGTCGCGCACCGCGCCCGTGAACGCCCCACGCACGTGGCCGAAGAGCTCCGACTCCAGAATGCCCTCGGCGACGGAGGCGCAGTTGACCGGCACGAACGGTCCGGTGCGCCGCGGCGACAGGTCATGGATGGCGCGCGCGACCAGCTCCTTCCCGGTGCCCGTTTCTCCCGTCACCAGGACCGTGGCGTCCGTGCCCGCGACGTTGCGCACCGCCTCGAACACCGCGCGCATCGCAGGCGCCCGCCCGATGATGCCGTGCAGCGCGTTCTCCTCCACACCGCGTGCGCTCGGCCTGCGGTCCAGAAGCTCGGCGACGCGCGAGGACAAGACGTCGGGGTCGAGCGGCTTGGTGAGGAAATCGTCGGCGCCGTGATGCAGCGCGCGCACCGCGGCGTCGATCGTCCCGAAACCGGTGATCATCAGGATGGGTGTGGCTTCACCCGCCGCACGCAGCTCTTCGAGAACGCCCATGCCATCGGTTCCCGGCATGCGCAGGTCGAGCAGAATCAAGTCGAACGGCTCGTTGCGCAGCGTACGCAACGCTTCGTGCGCGTCTGCGACGGTCATGACCTGATAGCCGTCTTCGCGCAGGAGCTCCGCCGTCGACAGGCGGAAGGCGCGGTCGTCGTCGACGACGAGAATGCGCGGCGCTTCATCCGTCGTCATGTGTCACCGTCCCGCTCGCGATCCCCCGACTCGGCGGAGGTGGCGTCCGCGGTTTCGCGGAACGCCGCAGGAAGCTCGATCCGGAAGACGGCGCCGCTCACGCGGGCATCTTCGGCGCCGTCCACGTCGTTCGAAGCAGCTTTGCGGTTCGCCGCCGAAATGCGTCCGCCGTAGGCGCTCAGGATCCCTTCGGCCACGAAGAGTCCAAGCCCCACGCCGCGCGCCGCCGACTTGGTGGTGAAGAAAGGGTCGAAGACGTTCGGCAGCACGTCGTCCGGGATTCCCGGTCCGTCGTCGCAAACCTCGAGCCGCACACGCCCGTTGTCGCGCCCTACGACAATGTCGATGTGACCACCCTCGCCCACCGCTTCGCGCGCGTTCTGTGTGACGTTCAAAAGCACCTGCTTCAGCGCATCGGGTGCAATGGCGGCTTCGGCTTCGTCGGTGACGTCGACGCGCACGTCGACCTGATGCTCGCGCGCCCCGGCGCGCGCAAGCGCTGCAACCTCGCGCGCGACGGTCGCAGCGTTGCAGTGGCGAATCGACGGATCACGCGGGCGGTTGAGATCGAGAACGCGCTCGGCCAGCTCGTGCATGCGCAGGATCTCGCCAATGGCCAGCTCGACGAACTCCAGGCTGTCCGGATCGTCGCGCAGCCGCCGGCGCACCACCTCGAGGCAGTTGCGCACGTTGGCGACGGGATTGCGGATCTCGTGCGCCAGCTCGGCCACGAGACGACCGCTGGCGGCGAGCCGATCGCGCTGGATGAACTCGGCCTGCAGCGCCGTCAGCCGCCGCTGCTTGTCGCCGAGCTCGGTGTTGGCGGCTTCCAGCTCCTTCAAGCGCGCGGCCAGGGCGCTGCGCATCTGCTCGAACGCCTGCGCCAGCCGATTGACCTCGACGACGGACGAACGCTCGAGCTTGGCGGTGAAGTCGCCTGCCGCCAGTCGTTCCGCGGCGTTCGAAAGCGAGCGCACCGGGCGCGCGAGAAGCGCGGCCAGGACGCTGCCCAGAACGAGCGCCACGCCCAGCGCGAAGACCGCAGCGAACGCCGCCGTGCGGCGCAGCTCGGGGACGACGCGAAGCTCGGTTTCGAGATTGCGCACGAACGCGGCCCAGGCCACGTGCCCCAGCGGCGTCAGCACGACCAGGTGGCGTCCCTTGCCGTCGATCGCGAGCTCATGCACCTGGGTGTCGTAGCGCCAGCCCGCGGCAGCGCGAGCGACGGCTCGAGCCGGTGCCTCTTTCATCGTGGAGGCGACGACCTCGAAGGCTCCGGCATCGTCAGGCATCGACAGCAACACGACCTCGGAACGCATGAGGCCGGCGAGCACGCCGGCGGTTGCATGATCCAACGGCGCCGAGACGCCGACGGCGCCCACCCAGCGCTCGCCGCGCGTGACCGGAGCGATCGACACGCGGTGGAGCTGATCCCCCACGAGCACGACTGCAGCAGGATTCTCGCCACGCCGCGCCGCCTGCACGAGCGTGCTTCCAGGGTCGATGCCGAACCACGGCGCGCCGTCGGCACCGAGGGCGAGCGGCTGCTCGCCTTCGACCAACGGAGCGGCGCGCAGGAGTGATTCGACTTCGTCACGCCGGCCGCGTGCAAGCGCCGTCGCCAGTCCCTGGACTCCGACGAGATCCTTGGCGTGCATCATCATCGCGTCGGCCGCCATGCTCTCGCGATCGGCCATGATGCGCGGTGCCGGTGCGAGGTCGGCGTGCGCCTTGTCTTCGACCTCGGACGCCAAGCGGCGATCGAGCACCAGCCCCGCCGGGACGAGCCCCGCGATCAGCGCAACGCCAATCAGCGCAAACAGCGCTCTCTGCAGTGACCAGTGCATGAAGACCTTCGTTTCGATCCGAACCCGACGGGGTCGATGTTCCCAGGATACACGCTTCGAGGCTGCCGCCCCGGGCCGCTTCCGACACCCCCGCGCGACGCGTCCCCAGCGTTTCACGCGCGACGCGGTGAAACGTTCCATGGCGTTTCGTGAAACGCCGTGCGGGTCGACCCCACGGGTGCCCGTCGTCGGTTAGCCGCTTGCAAGACTTCCGGTTGCGGCGCATCGCGCCTCGATGGCACGTGCGTTGCGGTTCCGAGGTGCGTCACGTCGAGTGTTGCATCGAAAGAATCGGGCCACGAGGCCTATCTCAGACAAAGGGGATCG
Organism: Candidatus Krumholzibacteriia bacterium; assembly: GCA_041613275.1. Lineage (GTDB taxonomy): Bacteria > Krumholzibacteriota > Krumholzibacteriia > JBFJHN01. The sequence continues at coordinate 3,669 of JBFJHN010000016.1, forward strand.
TCCGATGAAGAAGAAGGTGGGACTTCTCGTAGCCCTCGCCATCGCGGTTGCCGTGACGGGTCTGCTCGCCACGTCACGCGATGTCGCGGCGGGTCGCGGGGACGGCCCGATCGTCTACGTGCGCAGCCAGGATCTGTACTACGACTCGATCGTCGTGCGCGATCCGCTGCCGGCCAAGGGGCCCTTCCAGCTGCTGGAGATGGGACCCAACGGGTTGGAAACCGATTACGGTCCGGGCGACACCGGTTATGTCGGCGGACGCTGGAAGGTCGACATGGGCGGTGGCGACTTCCACTACTTCTTGTGTCCGTTGCTCGGGCCCGGACGCGAATCGCCGTGAGTCGAGCTGCGTCGATGCCGGGTGTGCTCAGAGTCCGCCGAACGGCTCGGTGGCGATGCCCTCCTCCGCGAGCATGACGGGAATGCCGTCGTCGACGCGATAGACCGTCTTGGCGTCGGTGGTGATGAGCGCCTCTTCCAGAGGCGACTCGACCTTGGAGCCGCTCGCGTTCTGGACGTTGCCTTGCGCGATGCGCTCGTTGAGCTTGGCCAAGCGTTCGTCGGAAAGCATTTCGAGGGGCTGCTTCGTCACCGGACACACGAGGATCTCGAGCAGTTCCTTGCGAAGAGGCAACGCGGTTCCTTTCGTGGGCCGGCGCCTCGACCGTGTTCCAAGCGTGGGCCGTTTGCCATCGTTGATGGCTTGCGCTTGGACAATGGCGCGCGGCAGCGCGAGTGTAGCAAGCCAGGCCGCCCGTGGCCACTCCGCGACCCGTCGTTTTGGGGATTCGGGCTTCGCGGTTTCAAGCTCGCTCGCGCTTGCCCGCGCCTTCTCGTCTTCAGGGCGCGTCGATGCCTTCGTACAACGCGGAGTAGTCGGCGAGAGCGTGTCCGCGTTGCACGGCACGCTCGAGGATCTGCGCCACACCGTCGAGCGCCCCGGTCGCAAGCCCTAGCGCGCCGCCCTGGCGCAGGATCAGCCGCACGTCCTTCAGCATGTGTTGGGTGGGGAAGTTCGGCGAGCCGTAGTCGCGCGACAGCATCTTGGGCAGCTTCTTGTCGAAGGTCGGCGCATACAGCGCGCTCTTGCGCAAGATGTCCATGAACATCTCCACGTCCAGGCCTTCGCGTCGCACGAGACCCAGACTGTATCCAAACGCCGCCGTCAGCGATGCGATGAGCTGGTTCAGCGCCAGCTTCAACGCCGCCGCGCTACCGACTGGGCCCACGTACCGAGGTTCAGGACCGAAAACGGCGAGCAGCGCGTGCAGACGATCGAAGTCGGCGCGCGTGGCGCCGACCATCACGATGAGCTCGCGCGCGCGTGCTTGCGGAATGCTCCCGAGAACGGGTGCTTCGACGTAGCGTCTGCCCTCGGTTTGCACGCGTTCCGCAAGTGTTCGACTTTCGTCCGACGCGATGGTGCCCATCTGCACGACAGTGCGCTCCGACAGATCAACGGGCGTGTCCTGGAACAAGACGCTCTCGATGGCCGGAGCGTCGCTCAACATGAGGAAAACAACTTCGGCGTCTTGCACGGCGTCTTGCGGTGTCGACGCCAGGCGAGCGCCACGTTCGACGAGCGCGCGCGCCTTGTCGGGGGTGCGGTTCCACACCACGACGTCGTGCTCGCTCTCGCAAAGCTGCTCGGCCATGGGGAGGCCCAGGAGTCCGGTTCCCAGCCATGCGGTCCGCATTTCAGCGCCCTTCGAGACGGTTGATCCGCACCAGGAGCCGGTCGGCTTCCACGATGCGGCCTTGTCGCTGCAGCACGGCGGCGAGGTTTTGCAGCACGTCAACGTTGTCGGGGTTCTCGTCGAGCAGTCGGCGCAGAACGGTCTCGGCCTCGTCGAGCTTGCCGCTCTCCGACAGGGCCACCGCGTAGTTCATCGCCACCGAGACGCTCGCCGAGCCGGTTTCCACCGCGCGCAGAAGCACGCGCTCCGCGCGCTCGAAGTGCTCGAGCTCGAGGTGCGCCTTCCCCAGCATCGCGAGCCCCGTGGGCGGCAGCGATCCGTCGTCGTACAGAGGTTCGAGCTGGCGCACGACCTCGGCGGGATCTCCGCGCGTCAACGAAGCGCGCGCGATCAACAGGCGTGCCGGCGTGTCGTGCTGCGGCAGCGTCGCCAGGCGCCGCGCGTCGGCGAGCGCCGCATCGGTGTCAGCGCGTGCCAGGTGGGCCTGGGCGCGGGCGAGCGTTGCATCCGCTCGTTTGTAGTCGCCGTCGATGCACACGGTGAAGCGCTCGATCGCCGCGGCGTTCAGGCTGTCGGCCACGGCGGGGTCGTTTTCTCGCGCCGCCACCTCGAGCAGGACGCCGCCGTAGTTGAACTGCGCAGCGTAGTTGTAGGGGTTCGCGCGCACGAGTCTGGCGAAGCGCGTGATCGCCTCGTCGTACTCGCCGCGGGCCCAGTGCACGACACCGAGTCCGAGTCGCGCCGGCTGCGCGTGCGGGTTCAACCGCAGAGCGTGGCGATAGGATTCGAGCGCGGCGTCCAGGTTGCCGCGTCGCTGCTCGAGCGCGGCGAGGTCACCGTGCACCGCCGCCGGCGCGCCGGGATCCCGTGCCGCTTGGCGCAACCTGTCGTATCCGGTCTCGGTGTCCCCCTGCGCGAGCGCCTCCTTGGCCTGGGCGTACGTGCCGAGCCAGCGCGGCGCGGTCTTCGCGTGCGCCTGCACCAACGAGTCCGCGCGCGCGAACTCACCATCCTGCACGTACAGCGTGGCGAGGTTCTCGGCGACGTTCACGCGCTTGACCTGTCGGTCCCCGAGGGCCAAGGCGTACTCGAACGCGGCGCGGGCCTTGGCGTTGTTGCCCAGCTGCAGGTACGCCGCCCCCAACAGCGTCCACAGCACGCCGTTCTGCGGATCCAAGCGAACGCCCTGCACCACAAGGGCGTGCGCGCGGCGCCAGGCGCCGCGGTCGAGAAGAATGCGTCCGGCTTCCTCGTACGACGGGATGTCGACGGGCGCGGCATGCAGCGCCTCGAGGTACAGCCCCAGCGAATCCAGGCCGCCCACACGCTTGAGCGTGCGCGCGCGCTCGCGCAGCCCGCGCGCTTGACGCTCGCGTGCCTGGCGCACGTTCATGTCGAGCGCGTAGAAGTCCTCGAGCCAGATTTCGTCGTAGCGTACCGAGAACCCCGGGTCGCGCGGTCCCAGCGCATCGCGCGCCGCCTGGTCGGGCGCGTCGCCATACGGGCGCGAGAGGTCGCCCCAGGGCTCGATGGGCGGCAACGGTTTCTGGATCCCCGGAGCACAGGCCCCGAAGGCGATCCCCCACGCCGCGAGCGCCGCCGCGCCGAAAACGGCGTGGGGCCTGCGCCTGCGCGCTCGTGGTGTGTTCGTCGATCGCTTGGATGGGAGGTGGTCGAGCAGCGAGATCCCTCCAGCGCAATTGGCCGTGGCGCACCGGAGAGACTAGCATCGTCTCGGCGCGGCGCGGCGGCGTTTCGCGGTCGCCGAGTTCAAGCCGCGGTTTCAGGTTCGACCGCTTCGCAGCACCCGGCGCCAGGAGACCAGCGCGAACGCCGCCAGCAGAATCAGGAACAGCTCCATCGGATAGCGGAAGCGCGGCTGGGCCCAGAACAGCACGTGCGCGCCCATCCAGGCCGACGACAGCCACACCATCAGCCGCAGCTCGGGCGTGAGCTGCCGCCACGCGAGGATCGTCCCGAGCACGGCGAGCACGAGGATCGCGTAGCTGTGAATCTCGGCCAGGCGCGTGAACAGCCCGTCGAGAAGGCGGTTCTTGCGCCGCTGTCGTTCACGCATGTCCTCGGCGATTCGACGCGTCGCCGGGTCGGTGCGCCAGCCGTCTGGCAGCATGATGGCGCTGTTCGAATGCGTGGCGTATCCCGGCGAATCGAACAGAGCGACGATCTTTCGTCCCGCGCGTGTCACGAACCCCCACGGCTTCGCCGCGATGTGACGCATGCCCAGCTCGTAGCCGGTGCGATCGATGGATGCTTGCGTGGTCAGCTGCGCCATGGGCGTGCTGGCAAGATCGCGATAGCCGATGCCGACGTCGTTGTGACCGAAATAGAAGTTCAGCCCGCCGCCGAAGCACACGATCGCCGGACTGCCCACGACGACGGCGTTCCGCAGCGTCCACGGCGCGATGACGGCAAAGCAGGTGACCAGCAGCGTGGCCGCGTGCACGAATCCGGTGCGGCGCGTTTCGCCACGCGCAAGCCACCATGCGGCCACGACGAACGGCACCAGCAAACCGATGGCGCGCGTCAGCGCACCCAAGCCGAACAGCACACCGGTCACGATGCGCGTCCGGCGCGAGGCGGGCCTGCGCGTGGCCCACAGCAGCCCGAGCGCGAGCCACAAGACGAAGAGGTTCTCCGACGCCAGCAGGTTCGTGGCGAAGACGAACGTGGGATTCACGGCCACGAGCAGCGCTGCGACGAGGCCAAGCTTCTCGCCCCCGAAGCGCCGACCCAGCCGATAGACCCACCAACACACTAGCGTGCCCAACAGCACCTGCCCGAACACGATCAGGCGGTGGTCGACTCCGAAAAGCGAGTAGACCGCTCCGATGGTGAACGGATAGAGCGGTGGCCACCATCCGAAGCGGCCGTAATACTCGACCTGCGAGGAATCGAAGAAGAATCCCCAGTTCTCTGCAATCTTCTCGCCCGCCATGTGGTAGTAGCGATAATCGCTGAACGGAACGGTCTCCGACAGCCACAGGACCGCCGCGAGACGCACGGCGAACGCCAGCGCCAGCACGCCGATCACGGCGGGCGCGAACGGGCCATCCTGGGCGGATGTGTGGGAGGGTGAGCCTCCGCGGGCGGCTCCGGATTGCCGAGGCTTTTTCACCCGGCGAGCCTAACCGCAGCGATGCAAAGCAGCAAGGCACGACGGTGCCAGGTTCCGCCGCGCCATCGTGTGAACTTCGGCGGCGCGTACAACCACCGCCACTTCATGGTCAGCAGCGATCTGAGCTTCGTGGATCACGCGTTTTGGACCGACGTCCTGGACGCCAGATTCTGGGGGCCGACCAAGTCCTATCGTCAGTGGAACGCGCGCGCGGGCGTGCGCCTGCTGGACAATCGCGCCATGGTGTCGGTGGTGGCCACGAACCTGCTGGACGAGGACATCCAGCAGCATGTCTTCGGAGACATCATTCCGCGTAAGATCGGCGGCGAGGTGCGTTTCACGTACTGAGGAGCGCAGAAGCCCGCGGGTTGCGCCGTCGCCGCCTGGGCGCTAGGTTCGCGACATGCGCATCGCCCTGGCCACGTGCGAGACCTTGCCGGAGCCCGATCCCGATCATGCGATCGTTCTCGAGGCGTTGGCCCGCCGCGGCCTGCGGGCCGAAGCGGTGGCCTGGAGCAACCCCGGCGTGGATTGGGCCTCGTACGCGATGTGCGTGTTGCGAACCACATGGGACTACTACCGCGCGCGCGACGCTTTCCTCTCTTGGGTCGAGCGGGTCGACGCGGTGACTCCCGTTTCCAACCCCCCCAGCATCGTGCGCTGGAACAGTCACAAGTCCTATCTCGTCGAGCTGGCGGATCGGGGATTCACCGTCGCGCCGACGCGCCTCCTTCGGCGGGGCAACGATGTCCGGCTGCGTGACGTCCTCGGGGACACCGGGTGGCACGACGTCGTCGTCAAGCCGGCGGTTTCCGCGTCGTCGTACGAAACGCGGCGCATCGAGCCGCACGAGGTCGCCGATGGCGAGAGCCATCTGGGCAGGCTCCTTCGGCAGGGCGACGTCCTCGTGCAGCAGTACCTGCCGTCCGTGCAGGCATCCGGCGAACGCGCGCTCGTGTTCATCGACGGAGAGCTCACCCACGCCGTGCGCAAGCGGCCCCGCTTCCACGGAGAGGACGAGTCGGTCGAAGGCCCTTTGCCGATCGAGCGTGATGAAGCCGAGCTGGCTCGGGCCCTGATGGGTGGGCCCGGCAAGGCAGCCTTGTACGGACGCGTCGACCTCGCTCGTGATGCGAGGGGGCGCCCGTGTCTGATGGAGCTCGAGCTCATCGAGCCGTCGCTGTTCTTCCTGCAGCATCCGCCGGCTCTGGAGCGTTTCGCTCGCGCGGTCGAAGCTCGCGCCCGAGCACACGCGCCGGAGCCGTGAGCCCTCGAGGAAGTGGCATGACACGCACGACCCGCTGGCTTCTTGGGTGCCTTTTCCTGGCCGTTCAAACCTCGGCGAACGCAAGCGAGTATCCGTTCGTCCCGGAGATGTCGCGCCTGCCGGGACTCGCCCGGCAGGTGATTCGCGACTACCACGACGACGACCGCGAAGAGTATCTGAACAACCTGTTCCGGCTGCAGATCGTCGCGGAAGATCCCGCGGGAGCCCGCGGGTCGCTGCAGGCGCTGCGCGATCTGCGCCTTGAGGCGGGCGAAGACGAAAACCTGACATACCTGCCGTACGCGATCTTCGTCCAGGCCAAGCTGCGGGAAGCGGCGGAAGGCGTCTCGTTCCAGGAGGCCTTTCAATCCGAGTTCGGGCGCTCCTTCGAGGCCTTGGACGATCGCACCGCTCTTCAAGCTTCGGGGAGATTCGTCTACAACCTGAACCTGGCGCGACGGCAGCTCCAGGGCGAGCTCGAGAAGCACCGAGGCCGTGCCCAGATCGGCCTCGAGGATGCCATCGCGCTGTTGCGCCGATATCAGCCTCTCCACGTCTTCGAGCAGATTCTGCCTCTTGCGGAAGCGGCCATCACCGCGGACGATCGACGGCGCTATACGATCCAGGACGATGTTCTCATCGTCACGCCGCACGGGGCCACGCTTTCCGCCGTCGTCGTGCGACCCAAGAGCATGTCGTCTCCCCAGCCGACCGCGCTTCTGTTCAACATCTACACCGATCTTGCGGCCAGCCTGTACGCGGGCAAGCTGGCGGCGGCGCGCGGATACGTGGGTGTGGTCGCCGACGTTCGCGGCAAGCGTCTCAGTCCCGACGAGATCGTGCCTTACGAGCACGATGCGAACGATACGCACGCGGTGATCGACTGGATCAGCAGGCAGTCCTGGAGCGACGGCAGCGTGGGCATGTTCGGGGGCAGCTACAACGGCTTCACCCAGTGGGCGGCCACGAAGCGCCTGCATCCCGCGTTGAAGACCATCGTGCCGATGGTCGCGGCCGTTCCAGGCTTGGGCCTTCCGATGTGGAACAACGTCTTCACCAACGCGAACTACGGTTGGACGTTCTTTGTGACGAACAACAAGGAGCTCGACCACGAAGTCTACCGTGACCGCGAGCGCTGGAATGGTCTGGCGGAGAGGTGGTTCGCAAGCGGAAGGCCGTACCGCGACATCGATCGTATCGACGGGACTCCCAACCCGTTGCTGCAGCGTTGGCTGGAACATCCGGCCTACGACACGTACTGGCAGGGCATGGTGCCCTTCGGCTCCGAGTTCGCAATCATCGACGTTCCGATCCTGTCGATCACCGGATACTTCGATGACGGTCAGGGCTCGGCGCTGCACTACGTTCGGGAGCACTACAGGCACAAGCCCGACGCGGACCATTACCTCGTCATCGGACCGTACGACCACTGGGGCGCGCAGGCACGCCCCGCGCCGGTCGTGCGTGACTACAGGATCGATCCCGTGGCGCACCTGGACATGCAGGAGCTCACGTTTCAATGGTTGGATCATGTTCTCCGCGGAGGTCCGAGGCCGGACATCCTGAAGGACAAGATCAACTTCCAGGTGATGGGGAGCAACGCGTGGCGTCACGTAGCCTCGCTCGACGAGATGGCGAGCGAAACGCTGACGCTGTACCTGAGCTCGGCGACGGAGGGCGAGTATCGCCGCCTCAGCCGAACAAGGGCACCGCTGCGGGAGTCCGTGCTGCAGGAGGTCGACCTCGCCGACCGCGCGAAGATGCACAACGCCATCTACCCCGATCCCGTTACGAGCTCGAGCTTGGATCTCTCGAACGGCGTCGGCTTCATCAGCGAGCCGTTCGACGGACCCGTCGAAGTCAATGGCTCCTTCTCCGGCGTGCTCCGGGTCACGATCAACAAGCAAGACATGGACGTCGCAGTTGCCCTGTACGCGCAGTTGCCCGACGGGACGTACTTCTATCTCTCGCACTTTCTTGGTCGCGCGAGCTACGCGAACGACATGACGCGACGGCAGCTGCTGAAGCCGGGCACTGTCGAATCGATCCCAATCCAAAGAACCATCATGACGAGCCGCAGATTGGAAAAGGGCAGCCGTGTCGTCGCCGTGCTGAACGTCAACAAGAACGACACGTACCAGGTCAATTACGGCACCGGACGTGACGTGAGCGACGAATCGATCGAGGACGCGGGCACGCCGCTCCGTATCGAGTGGCACGACGACAGCTATCTCGAGCTTCCGGTTCGAAGTCTGGGCGAGCCGCACTGATCCACAGCGGCGGCGTTCCACGACACCATTTGGCGGGGTTGTGCGCCATGTCCGTTTCGGGCTAAAATCAGAAAGAACTCCTCTA
>JBFJHN010000017.1:0-12063 GCA_041613275.1 Candidatus Krumholzibacteriia bacterium
CCGAGCTGCGCATCGAGAGCCTGGCCGCGCGCGTCGACCCGTACGTGACGGTCAAGCACGCGCGCGGCCGCCTCGTTTGGGCCGATGACTCGCTCGTGTGCGACGAGCTGAACGTCACCACGCCGATGTCTCAGCTCGTCGTCGTCGGGAGCTGGGTGCCGTCCGAGAGTCGCATGCGCTTGGACGGCCAGGTCGACCCCCTGCATTTCGACGAGCTCGAGGCGTTCGTCGCCCTCCCCGTGAGCGGTCGCCTGCACGGACCCTTCAACGTCGTGACGCGCGACTCGCTGCTCGATTTCAACGGCACGTGGAGCGGGCAGTACCGCGATCACGCCGCGCACGACGTTGCCGTGGAGCTGCGCTTGACGCCGGGCGTCTTCGACCTGCGGCGCGCGCGCGGCACCGTTGCGGAACGTCCCGTCGAGCTTCGCATGCGCGTTGCGGGCGAGGCGCTGCAGGGAACGGCGCAAGTCGACGCGCTGGACCTGCGTCGCCTGGACGCTCGCTTCCCCGAGACGCGCTTGAGCGGCACGCTCGCCTTTGCGCGCCAAGCGGCCGACGACACGCTCGAGCTCGATCTGAATCTCGCGCGCTCACGCGTCGACGCATGGCAACTGCAGAGCGTGCGGGCACGCATCGGCGTGCGGGACCGAGGCGCGATCGTGCGACGCGGCACCGTGCGCCGCGCGGGCGGCGCGATCGATTTCGCCGGCCGCATTGGCGAGCGCGCGATCGCACTCGACTGGGGCGCACAGGTCGACGACCTCGGCGCAATGCTCGCTCCATGGGGCGTCGATGCTCTGCAGGCGCGGCTCGACGCCTCGGGCTCCCTATCGGGCGATCCGCGTGCCCCGGCGCTCGTGGCGAGCGGCGCGTTCACCGATGCCGTCGCGCCGGGAGTGCGTGCGGCGGGCGGCGAGTTCGAGCTCCAATCCGAAAATCTCACCGGCGCGCCGCTGCAATGCGATCTGCGCGGCGAACGCCTCGAAGTCGCCGGGCGCACGCTGGCCCGCTTCAGCAGTCAGCTCGAATGGGGTCCGGAGCGTGTGTTGTACGTGCGTCGTGCCGAGGCCTCGCGCGGCGACACGCTCGTGGCGCTCGTCGCAGAGCTGCGCACCGTCGCGCGCGACTGGCTCGGGGAGGCGCGCCCGACGCAGCAGGTGCGCTTGGAAACCGCCCTGATGCAGGCCGGCGCGCAGGAGGTGCGCGTGGAGGATCCTGCGACCGTGTGGTGGCACGGCCGCCACCTGCGCGTCGATTCCTTGCGCGTCGTCACGCGCGGCGGCTCCATGCGGCTCGACGGAGCGCTCGACCTCGAGTCCTCCGCGATCGACGCGCGCTCGGAGGTGCGCGACTTCGACCTCGATTTTCTCGGCCAGGCCATGTGACTGGACTCGACGCTCGCGGGCGTCGCGACGGGCTGGTTCGAGGCGCACGGCACGCTCGAACGCACGCTGGTGGACGCCCGCGTCGACGTGCGCGACGGGCGCTGGAACACGCTCGACTTCGACAGCGTGCGTGTCGACGTTCAGAGCGACGCGTTCGGTGTTCAGCTCCGCCTGTTGGAGGTCGACACGCCGCATGGCGACCTGCGCGGGTCCGGGCGTCTGGGGTACCTGCCGGGTCTGCAACGCTGGCTCGCCTCGCAGGAGGGCGCGCGCTCGCGTGCGGAGCTCGACGATGCGCAGGTCGATGCCACGCTCGACTACGATGCGTTGGCGGTCGAGCGCTTCTGGCACGCGGTGCTCCCCCGCGAGGCTCCGGCATGGCGCGCGGTGCTGAGCGGGCGCACGGAGCTGTCCGGCAGCGTGAGCGCACCGCGGCTGGCCAGCGCTGGAGCGGCACGCGCCGTGCGCGTCGGCACCTATGCCGTCGACTCGTTGCGCTTCGAGGTGCGCTATGCCGACGGCGTTCTGGGCGTCCCCGCGTTGGAGGTGCACGCGGCACGAACGCGGCTCGACGCGCGAGGCCAGCTCCCGCTGCGCCTGCACCTCGCGCAACGCGCGACTCTGGATCGCGACGCCGATCTGGAAGCGCATCTACGCATCGAGGAAGGCTCGTTCGCCGTCGTCCCGCGCTTCATCTCGTTCTTCGAGCCGGCAACGCGCGACGTTCCCGTGGGGACGGTGCGCGCGCAGCTCGACGTCCGTGGCAGCCTCGACGCCCCGGAGCTGCGGGGTGAGGTGGCCGTGCGCAACGCCGGGTTCACGCTGGCGGGTCTCGAAGAGATCTTCCGTGATGCCAGCATGGTGGGAATCTTCGAGGGCAACACGCTGCGCATGACCGACATTCAGGCGCGCACGGGCAGCGACGGCCGCATCCGCGGCAACGGCTTCCTGTTCTTCGACGGCTTGAGGGTCGCCGATTATCGTTTCGCGCTCACGGGAACGAAGGTGTCGATCTACAGCGTGCCGCAGATGGCGGCGACCGTGAGCGGGCAGATCGACATCCGCGCGACGTCGTTGGACAACGGCGCGCTCGTGCCCGACTTCCGCGGCGCGCTACGCATCGAGGACGCGACGATCACCCAGGAGTTCACGGGCGATGGGGAGAGCTCGGCACTGCTCGAGAGCACGGATCAACCCTCGTGGGTCGCGGATGTGACGCTCGACGCGCCGGGACGCGTACGCGTGAAGAACTCCAACGCCGACGCCGAGCTGTCGGGGAGCGTGCAGCTGGTGCGCAACCGCGCGGGGCTCGACGTGCAGGGGGAGGCGCAGGTGAAGCGCGGGCAGTACACGGTGTACCTCGAGCGCTTCGAGATCACGCGCGGCGATCTCGACTTCAGCCGGCACCCGGGATGGGAGCCGGAGCTCGACCTCGAAGCGCGGCGCGGACGCATCGGCGACCGCATCTACGTGCACCTCACCGGCACGCCCAGCGCACCAAACCTCACGTTCACCGGAGACGCGCCGGGCACGGCCGAGGACTACCAGGACCGGCTCATCGGCGGCGACCGCGACCTCGCAGCCGACGCGGCCAGCGTGGCCTCGGCGGTCGCCGAGCAGGCACTCGTGGATCTGCGTTACATCGACTCGTTCTCCATCAACCCCGAAGCCGCCGGGTCGGCCAACGCCAGCGGTGAGCCGCGCGCCTACAACGTCAGCGCGGGCTGGGAGGTCTCGGACCGCGTCTTCGTCACCTACACGCAGGGCCTCAACGAGAGCGACCTCAAGCAGAGCGTGACCATCGAGCTCGATCTGCTACGCAACCTGCTGCTGCAGTCTTCGTGGGAGAAGCGCAACTTTCCGACGCTCGAGAACCAGCCCGACGCCACGCAGGACGCTTTCGACTTCGACCTCAAGTTTCGCTGGGAGTATTGAGCCCGCGCGCTCTCCACACTCGACAGCGAGCCGCCGCTTGTGGAATGATCGTCACGCATCTTCACACCCCGTACGACCGCGTCACCTGGGAAGGACTTTCCGTCTCGTGCTGGAATCGTTGAACAGCGAGCAACAACGCGCCGTGACCGCCGGCGAGGGGCCGTTTCTCATCCTCGCGGGCGCGGGGAGCGGCAAGACGCGTGTTCTGACCACGCGCATCGCCCATCTGATTCGCGAGCACGACGTGCCGCCGTGGCGCATCCTGGCTTTCACGTTCACCAACAAGGCTGCGCGCGAGATGCGCGCACGCGTCGAACGCACCCTCGGGGGCCAGGCAAACGAGTGCTGGCTGGGCACCTTCCACGCCACCGGCGTCCGCCTGCTGCGCCGGGAAGCGGAGCGCCTGGGCTGGGCGCGCAACTTCGCGATCTACGACACCGGCGACACCGAGTCGGCGCTCAAGGAGCTTCTGGGGTCGCGCGTCATGCCGCGCCACGTCAGCCCCGGCGAGGCGCGTGGCCGCATCTCGGCGTGGAAGAACGACGGCATCACGCCGGCACGTGCGGCTTCGGAGGCCGCCGACAAGGTCGAAGAAGCGCTGGCGACGATGTACGACGGCTACGCCAAGCTGCTGCGCCGCAACAACGCCTTCGACTTCGACGACCTCATCGTGCAGTCGGTTCGCCTTCTCGAGAGCGAGCCCGAGGTGCTCGGCCGCTACGCCGGGAGGTTCCTGCACGTGCTCGTCGACGAGTTCCAGGACACCAACGGCATCCAGATGCGCTTCATCGAGCTTCTGTCCAGCACGCACAAGAACCTGTTCGCGGTCGGCGACGACGACCAGTCCATCTACGGCTGGCGCGGCGCGCGCATCGAGAACATCCTGACCTTCGACGAGCGCTTCCCCGACTGCCAGATCGTCCGGCTCGAGCAGAACTACCGCTCGACGCAGGAGATCCTCGAAGCCTCGAACGCGGTCATCGCCCACAATCACGGCCGCCGCGGCAAGCGTCTGTGGACGGCGCGCCAGGGGGGCGAGCGCCTGACGCTGGAGGTGTGCTGGGACGAGGAGGAGGAAGGGACGCGCGTCGTCGAGCGCGTCAACGCGCTGGTCGAGTCGGGTTGCAGCCGCAACGACATCGCGGTTCTCTATCGAACCAACGCGCAATCGCGCGCGCTCGAGGACGCCTTCCGGCGTCACAACGTGCCGTATCAGCTCGTGGGCGGCACGCGCTTCTACGAGCGGCGCGAGGTGCGCGACGTCGTCGCCTATCTCAAGGCCATCCACAATCCGTCGGACTCCGTGGCGCTGCGTCGCACGCTGAACGTGCCGCGGCGTGGCATCGGAGAGACCTCCGCGCGCCGGCTGCAGGCCTGGGCGGACGAGCACCAGCGGCCGCTGGACGACGCGCTGCGGCGCGTCGACGAGGTGGGTGTGACCGGCGCGGCGCGCAAGCGCGTTGCCGACGTCGGTCAGCTGTACGCCGAGCTGCGCGAGCTGGCCGAGCGCGCCACCTGTGTCGACGTGATCCAGGCGGTGCTGGACTCGACGGGCTACTACGAGTATCTGCGCGCCAGCGACCCGGGGACGTATGCGGCGCGGCGCGAGAACGTCGAGGAGCTCGTCACCGCCGCGCACGCCTTCGCCGACGAGTCCGACGACGCCAGCCTGGGGGCGTTCCTCGAAGAGATCTCGCTGTTGAGCGACATCGACACGCTGCAGGACGGCATCGACCAGGTGACTTTGATGACGTTGCACAGCGCCAAGGGGCTCGAGTTTCCGATCGTGTGCATCACCGGGCTCGAGGAGCGCTTGCTGCCGCACGCGTCGAACCTGGAGTCGCAGGCCACCGTCGAAGAGGAACGTCGCTTGTTGTACGTGGGGATGACGCGCGCCCAGGACCGCCTGCACATGTTCCACGCCAACAACCGCCGGCGCTTCGGTGACTTCGAGCCCATGATGCCTTCGCGTTTCCTCGCCGAGATTCCCTCGGAGCGGGTCGAGGTGCTCGAGCCCGCGCGCGAGACGCGCCGGCGCGCGCGCTGGGCGTCCGAGCAGCCGTCCTGGCGCCGCTACTCCGAAGGCGACCCGGACGCCTTCTGGGACAGCCAGGGGCTCCCCTCCGAAGCCGAGCCCCAGACGGATGCGATGACCTACGAAGACGATTATCCGCAGGAAGCCGTCGAGCTCGTGCGTGGCATGCGCGTGCGCCACGCCAAGTTCGGCGAAGGCATCGTCGACGGCATCGAGGGCAAGGGCGAGATGATGAAGGTCAAGGTGGTGTTCGGTCGCCACACGACCAAGAAGTTCGTCGCGCGCTACGCGCGCCTGATCCCGGTTCTGTAGACTTCACGCCACCGGCGCATGCGCGGGAAGGGAAGCCATGTCCGAGAACGCCACGCTCGTCACCGCCGAGCACGTGCGCTATCTGGCCGAGCGCACGCGCGCCGAAGACCGCTTCCTCGGCGAGCTCAAGGAGGCGGCGCGTGCGGCCGGCATCCCGCCGATCTGGATCTCGCCCGAGCAGGCGAGCTTCATGCAGATCCTGTTGAAGTTGAGCGGCGCGCGCGAGGTCGTCGAGGTGGGCACGCTCGCGGGCTATTCAGCCATCGCCATGGCGCGCGCTCTGCCGGAGGACGGGCGCGTGCGCACGATCGAGCTCGAAGACAAGCACGCCGACTTCGCCGAAACGTGGATCGCCAAGAGCGACGTCGCGGGCCGCATCGAGGTCCTGCGCGGTCGCGGCGACGCGCTGCTGGCGCGGATGCAGGATCACTCCGCCGACGCGGCGTTTCTCGACGCGGACAAGTCGGGTTACGCCATGTACCTCGAGGAGTGCATGCGCATCCTGCGCCCGCGGGGGCTGGTCATGGTCGACAACGCCTTCGCCTTCGGCCAGCTCTTCGACGAGCAGCCCGCGGACCGTGAGGTGGGGGCGGTGCGCGCCTTCAACGATCACCTCGCAAGGCACGCGGGCCTGCACAGCATCATCGCGCCGTTTGGCGACGGCTGCTGGGTGTGCGTCAAGGAATGAGCGCCCCGATCAACGGGGCGCGAGCGACAGCGCCGAGGCGTCGCACGGGCAGTTGAGCGCCTTCAAGAACTCCACCAGATCGCTCTTCTCGGCGTCGGTGAGCGCGCGATCCTCGAGCAGCGGGTCGAGATGCGGGTTGTCCAGCCCGCCGGACGACATGAGCTCGACGGCCTCTGCGAGGGTCGCCACGCTGCCGTCGTGGAAGTAGGGCGCGCTCCGCGCCACGTCGCGCAGCGTCGGCGTCTTGAACGCGCCGCGGTCGCCTTCGTGCTGGGTCACCTTGAAGCGACCGACGTCGGGCGACTCGGCTTGCATGCCGATGCCCACGTTGTGGTAGCGCAGGTCGGTGAACAGGTTGGCCGGGTGGCAGTTGGCGCACGCGGCCTTGCCGTTGAACAGCGCCAGACCGCGCTGCGCGGCCTCGCTCATCGCCAGGCGGTCTCCGCGTTGAAAGCGGTCGTACGCCGTGTCGGTGCAAAGGATCGTGCGCATGTACGCGGCCAGCGCCTGGGTGACGCGGTCGGGCGTCATCTCGCCGCCGAAGACTTCGAGAAATCCCGTCGCGTACGCGTCGTCGTCCTTCAGGGCGGCCACGATGCTGTCGGGCTTGGCGCCCATGTTGCCGCCGCGCCACGCGGCGAGCGCCTGCTTCTCCAGCGACGGTGCGCGTCCGTCCCAGTAGAGCGAGTCGTGGTAGCCGACGTTCCACATGGTCGGTGCCGAGCGCCCGATGTTCTTGCCGAAGGCGCCGATGGCCACCGGGCGACCGTCGGTGAGGCCGTTCTCGCACACATGACAGGCGTAGCACGAGAGCTTCCCGTCCCCGGACAGCCGCGTGTCGAAGTACAGCGTCCGCCCCAGCTCCACCTTGGCCATGGTCATGGGGTTGTCGGCTGGAATCGGCACGTCGACGAAATCGTCCGGCACCTCCCACGGGAGCGCGGCGGCGTCGTCCGTGGAGGCCGCGTGTTCGGAATCCTGGGAACGGCCGCAGGCCAGGGTGACGAGCACGACACACGCGAGCACGAGACCGGGTTGGCGCATCGTCGAACCTCCAGGAATCAGACGGATCGAGTCGGCCGCGCGTGCGTCTCGGACGCGGCGCGCGCGGGTGTGCGCGGGTTGCGCCACACGCCCAGAACCGAATGTTCGAGCGTCGCGGCGGGCGCGTGGGAATCGAAGCACACGGCATGCAACGGTGAACCCTGCCCCGGATTCACCACCAGCGTATCGTCCAGCCACTCGGCGAACTGGCCCTGCCGCTGATCGATCTGCGACACGTGACCGTGCAAGCTGATGGCCGGTTGCGTGCGCACGAGAAAGTCGCGCAGCGCCTGACTGCCGGCGTGTCGCCCGTAGGCCAGGTCCAGCTGCGTGTTGCGTGGCGGACAATGCGAGAGGAAGATCGTCCGGCCCGCGTGCACGTGCTCGTCGAGAGCGGTCAGGTCCTGCTCGATGCTCTCGGTGCCGTCGAGCGACCGGCGCACCGCGGACACGTGGTCGTTTGCCGAAGACGCCACACCCGTCGCGTGGGCTTCGAGAACTTCGATCTTGTCCGGCCGATAATGATCCAGCTTCTCGAAGTCCCTCACCGAGAACGGCGTGAGCGGCGTGTAGCCGTAACCCACGATGTTGACTGCAGAGTCCAGCGGCCAGGGATGCTCGTCGACGAACTGCAGCAGGTCGCGGAAGTCGGAGTCCCGCAACGCCTGCAGCGGCGCGTTCCAGTCGTCGTTGCCCGGCAGGATCCCGACGCCCTGCACACCACACTGGGCGAGCGCGGCGAGCGTCTCTTCGAACGGGCCGCGCGCAAACCGCACCTGCTCGCGCGGGTCGCCGCCGAAGAGGTCGCCCCCCAGCAGAACGATGTGCGGCCGCCGCGCGCGAACGCAGTCGACGAGCTCGGCGTAGAGAGCGGCATTGGAGTTGAGGTCGGAGGTGAACAGGATGCGCGACCCGGTCATGCATTCTCCTGCAGGACGACGTACGGATCTCGGTGAGCTTTGACGGTATGCTAATCTGCGGCGACCGACAAGAAGAAATCGAAACGTGCCCTGAACCTCGGGAGTCCCATGGAGATCACGGACGAACTCGTGCGTCACCTCGAGGACCTCGCCTGTCTGCGCCTGGACGCGGAAGCGCGCGCACGCATGCGCGCGGATCTGGCGCGCATCGTCGAGTACGTGCAACAGCTCGAAACGCTGGACACGCGCGACGTCCCGCCGACGACGATGGTACGGGTCGAAGGCACGTCGGAGCTGCGTGACGACGTGGAGCAGGCTTCCGTCGAACGCGACGCCATCCTCGGCAACGCGCCCGACGCGCGCGACGGTTTCTATCGTGTCCCACGCGTTCTGGGCGACGCCGGCGAAGGGTCTACCAGGTGAGCAACGCGCAAGACCCGCGGCTCGACATCGCGCGCACGTCGGCGCAGCTGCGCGACGGCGCGCTGACGCCGACCGGCGTCGTCGAGCGCTGCCTGCAGCGCATCGAGTCTCGCGACGCCGACCTGCACTGCATGACCCAGGTGTTCGCGGACGAAGCGCGAGCGCGCGCCCGGGCGCTCGAGCGTGAGGCGCCGCGCGGCGCGTTTTGGGGCATTCCGTGGCTGGCGAAGGACAACATCGCCACGCGCACCGGTCGGACCACGGCCGGCTCGCGCCTGCTCGAAGACTTCCGCAGCCCGTACGACGCGACGGTCGTCGAGCGGCTCGACGCCGAAGGCGCCATCCTGCTCGGGAAGACCAACCTCGACGAGTTCGGCAGGGGGTCGTCGACGGAGAACTCGGCCTTCGGCGCTTCGTGCAATCCATGGAACGCGGAACGGGTGCCGGGAGGCTCGAGCGGTGGTAGCGCCGCCGCGGTCGCCGCGGGCTACGCGGCGTTCGCGTTGGGCAGCGACACGGGCGGCTCGATTCGCCAGCCGGCGGCGTTCTGCGGTGTCGTCGGCTTCAAGCCCACCTACGGCAGCGTGTCACGTTTCGGGCTCGTGGCCTTCGCGAGCTCGCTCGACCAGATCGGGCCGCTCACCCGCACGGTGGGCGATGCGGCCGCCGTGCGCGTGGCGATCGCGGGTCCCGACGCGCGCGACGCCACCACGCGCCCCGGGGCGGTGTCCGCCGCCGATCTCGCCGCGCCACCTGCTGGCGTGCGCATCGGCGTGCCGCGCCGCTTCGTGGACGAAGGCGTCGATCCCGCCGTGCACGAGAACTTCGACGCCACCTTGCGGCGCTGGACCGATGCGGGGGGCACGATCGTGGACATCGATCTGCCGCATGCGCCGCACGCGGTGGCCACGTACTACGTCCTGGCGACCGCCGAGGCCTCGTCGAACCTGGCGCGCTACGACGGCGTGCGCTACACGCGCCGCACCGCGGATGCCACGGATCTGGACACCATGCTCACACGGACGCGCACCACGGGCTTCGGCGCCGAGGTCACGCGACGCATCCTGCTGGGCACGTTCGTCCTGTCGTCGGGCTACTACGACGCCTACTACCGCCGCGCGCAGAAGGTGCGCACGCTGTTGCGCCGCGACTTCGACACGGCCTTCGCGCGCTGCGACGTCGTGGCGCTGCCCGCGTCTCCCACGCCGCCGTTCCGGCACGGGGAACGCACCGCTGATCCGTTGCAGATGTATCTCTCCGATGTGTTCACCGTGCCCGCCAATCTGGTCGGGGGACCGGCGATCACGTTGCCGAGCGGCCTCGTCGGCGATCTGCCGCTCGGCGTACAGCTCTACGGTGCCGTCGCGCAGGACGCGGCGCTGCTGCGCGTGGCGTCGTGGGCGGAAGGCAGCATCGGCTTCCGCGCCGCGCCCCCGGCGTAGGGAAGCCGGCGGTGTCGCGGATGCGTGTCCGCGCGCGTCGCGCGAAAGGAAGGACGGCGTGACCTACGAAGCGGTCATCGGTCTCGAGGTGCACGCGCAGCTCCGCACGCGCACGAAGATCTTCTGCGCCTGCACGACGCGCTTCGGGGCCGCGCCGAACACGCAGACCTGCCCGGTGTGCTCCGGCCTGCCCGGCGTCCTGCCGGTGCTCAACCGCACTGCGGTGGAGCACGCGCTCCGTATGGCGCTGGCCACCGGCTGCCGCATCCGCACCACGAGCGTCTTCGCACGCAAGAACTACTTCTATCCCGATCTACCCAAGGGGTATCAGATCTCGCAGTTCGAAGAGCCGCTGTGCGAGGACGGCAGCCTGGAGATCGATGTCGAGGGCAACGCACGCACGGTGCGCATCCAGCGCATCCACCTCGAGGAAGACGCCGGCAAGCTGCTGCACGACCAGGACCCGCACGCCAGCCTGGTGGACCTCAATCGCGCCGGGACGCCGCTCATCGAAATCGTCAGCCAGCCCGACATGCGCGCGCCGGCCGAGGCGCACGCCTACCTCACCAAGCTGCGCCAGATCGTCGTGTATCTCGAGATCTGCGACGGCAACATGGAGGAAGGCAGCCTGCGTTGCGACGCCAACGTGTCGCTGCGTCCGCGCGGTCAGGAAGCGTTGGGCGCCAAGGTCGAAATCAAGAACCTCAACTCCTTCAAGGGCGTCGAGCAGGCGCTGCAGCACGAGATCGAGCGCCAGGAGCGCGTGCTGAACGCAGGCGAGAGCGTCGTGCAGGAAACCCGGCTGTGGGATCCGCAACGCAACGAAACGCGCGTCATGCGCTCCAAGGAGGAAGCGCACGACTATCGCTACTTCCCCGAGCCCGACCTGCCCCCACTCGTCGTCGACGACGGGTGGATCGATGCGGTGCGCGCGGCGTTGCCGGAGCTTCCGGACGCCAAGCGCGAGCGCTTCCAGGAAGCGTACGGTCTGAGCACCTACGATGCCGGGGTGCTCACGGGCACGCGCGCGCTCGCCGATTACTACGAGTCGGCGGCGGCCGGCGGGGCGGATCCCAAGAAGGTCGCCAACTGGATCCAGACCGAGCTGTTGGGCTTGCTGAACGCGCGCGGCCTGGAGATCGATGCCGCTCCGTTGCAGCCCGAGCGCCTCGGCGAGCTCGTACGCCTGGTGGACGACGGCACGCTGTCGGGCAAGATGGCCAAGGAAGTGTTCGCCGCCATGGCGGAAACCGGCGACAGCGCGAGCGTCGTGGTGCGCAAGCTCGGGCTCGAGCAGATCTCCGATGCCGCATCGCTGCAGCCGTGGGTCGACCGCGTCGTGCGTGAGCACCCCGACGAGGTGCGCCGTTATCGCGAGGGCAAGACCAAGCTCATGGGGTTCTTCGTCGGACAGGTGATGCGCGAAACACGCGGCCAGGCCAATCCGTCGGAGCTCGAGTCCCTGCTGCGCAAGGCGCTCGACGCTTCCTAGGCCGCCCGCTCGCGGTAGGCGGGAGCGTTCTCAGCGAGCTCGAGAAAGCGCCGGTGCACGCGCAGCTCATCGGACAGCTCGGGATGGAACGTCGTCGCCACGACGGCACCCGACTCCACCCAGACCGGATCGTCGCCGAGCCGGGCGCGTACTGCGACCTGCGGCCCGACGCGCACGATGCGCGGCGCGCGGATCAGCACGGTCTCGATCCACGGAGAGTCCCCGGCGTCGGTCGTGGCGCGCGCGACGCGGCTCTCGGTCTGTCGCCCGTACGCGTTGCGCTCCACCGTGATGTCCAGCAGGCCGAGCCCGCTGCCTTGCGGATTGCGGACCTCACGCGCCAGCAGGATGGCGCCGGCGCAGGTGCCGATCAGCGCCCCGCCC
>JBFJHN010000018.1:0-11965 GCA_041613275.1 Candidatus Krumholzibacteriia bacterium
ATCCAAACGACCGGGTCGTCCTGCTCTTCGACGGTGCACCGGTACGCCGTATCGATGACTTGCAATACCTTCATGTCCTTCTCTCCCGAAATCGATGATCGAAAGTCCCGGTGCCGTTACTTCGCGCCGATGATCAACGTGCCGTCAGACCCCTCGGCGCACTTCCACAGATCGGCCGGCGTGCCGCGACGCGTGCCGTCGATCGCCTCGGCGACACCGCGCTCGTCGACGCACAGCCCGCAGTTGATCCAGTCCACCTTGCCGCCCTTGGACTCGGCGGTCTTCATGATGGACGCGATCCACTCCTTCGGCAGCGGATGATCTTCTTCGTCCACGTCGTGTCCGTGAACCGCGTTGGGGTGCGCCGCCTGCTTGGCGAACGGCAGCGCCACGGCGCCTTCGTACGCAAACACGTGCACGTTGTAGCCGCGCTTGGCCGCAATGTCGATCAAGCGCAGCGCCGTGACGGTGCGCGCGTTCTCGTACGGAGCGTCCATGATGGAAAATGTGAGAGTCTTCTTGTCAGCCATGGGATGCCTCCGCCTCAGTTCCAGAGCACTTTGCGGCCTTCGGCCATGTGATCGACGATGGTATCGAGCTTGGCGGAGCGCACGCCGGTGGCGATGCGGCCACTGACGATGCCGCGCTCACGCAGTGAGAAGGAATCGGCCAGAACGTCGACGCCTGCCTCGGCGAGCTTACTCAGGCGCGCCGACCCCGGGCCCTGGCGGGCGCAAAGGACGCCGTTCTGCACCAGAAAAACCGTGACTTCGTTGCCTGCGCGCTTCAGATCCGCGGCCAAGTCGAAATAGCGCTCGGCTTCCTTCGACTCGAACGTGTCGCGCGAGGCGATCAGCGTGTACTTCTTCATGGATGTCCTCCAGTCCCTGGGTCGGCTCCGAGCCCCAGCCCTTCACACTCCTGCCGAGCGAGCCCCGTTTTGGGCGCACGCGCACCAATTGCGCTCGGGCTCGACATGGAGTTGGATGCATGCTAGCAGAAAGAATCACACGCAATGTGTCACTTTGGCGGGCGGGCCGCCGCGGGGCCAGGCCTGGGACGGTCCGCGTGGCGCGACACTCCCGCAACGGGAGTAGACTGCTCGGAATGGTGCCCCGCTGCGCCCTTGCGCGAATCGAGGACTCGTGGCCACGAACCGAGGCGGAAACGCCGTTTCGGCAACGGACAAGGCAGCGTTCAGAGCCGCTGTTGGGATGACGCTTGCAAGCCTGATTCTCGCACCGTCGCATCCCGCAGGCGCGGCCGACGTTGATGCTCTTCGCGTCAGCCATGGCTCGCACTGAGTCGACCGGGCGCCGCGTCCCAAGGGAGGTCGTTTCGATGAACAAAGTCAATCTTGCGGAGAAGCTGAGATCGTTCAACGAGACCTGGGTTCCGAAGGTCGTGGGCGAGCTCAATGGCCAGCATGTCAAGGTCGTCAAGCTCGAGGGTGAGTACGTGTGGCACAAACACGACGCTGAGGACGAAATGTTCCTGGTCATCGAAGGCAACGTGAAGATCGAGCTGCGCGACCGCACCATCGATCTGCATCCTGGCGAGTTCTTCATCGTCCCGCGCGGCATCGAGCACCGGCCCGTCGCGCCCACGTTGTCGCAAGTCGTGTTGTTCGAGCCCGCGACCACACGCAACACCGGCGACGTCGAGCACGCGTACACCATCGAGGCACAGGATCTGGAGCGGATCTGACGACCTGTGACTTCGAATCGGATGGCGGCCAAGGGGGAATCGCGATGATCATTGACAACGCAGCGGCGGGTGCCGCCTTTCGTCCCGACAAGATGGGCAAGGCCGACCTGGCATGCAGCGAGAGGCTCTTCTGCGGGCTCAATACCTTCGAGCCCGGTCAGCGTCACGAAGCGCACGTGCATTTCGACCAGGACAAGCTCTACGTGGTGCTCGAAGGCGTGGCGAACGTAAGCGTCGCGGACGAAACGAAACGCGTCGATCGGGGCGGCGTCGCGCTCGCGAGCGCGGGCGTGCCCCACGCAGTCGAGAACCTGGGGCCCGGGCGATTGATCGTCCTGGTCGTGATGTCACCGCCCCCGCGCTCGAAGTAAACGCAAACGCATGGTGGTAAGCCGCGCACGCCGACGCAGCACGGCCTTTTTCGCGATGCCGCGTGGTTTCCGCTATCATCTCGGCGCTTCAGTCTAGTGTGGCGCGACCACCTGAGTTAAGGACGTTGCGACGCGGCAGCGTCGCGGCGCGCGAAACGAAGGGAGTTCTCGTGATCATTGGTGCGCATACCGTGATCTCCAGCACCGATCCAGAGGCGGATCGTGCGTTTCTTCGTGACGTCATCGGCCTCCCAAACGTCGACGCCGGCGACGGCTGGCTGATTTTCGGCTTGCCTCCTTCCGAGGTCGCCGTTCACCCATCCAGCAAGAACAACGTGCACGAGTTCTATCTGATGTGCGACGACGTCGAGACGTTCGTCGGCGAGATGAAGAAGCGCGGCGTGCGGTGCGATGCACCCGAGGACGCCGGATGGGGCGTTCTCACAGCTGTGGCTTTGCCAGGCGGAGGCAAGATCGGGGTCTACCAGCCGCGTCACGCGCGGCCACCCGCCATGGACGTCCCGCACACGAAGTAGCCACCCGGCGCTGTCGAAACGCCCTGTCGCGAGGAACGCCGCGCCACGCCTACTGCGTCGGGCAGCTTTCCATGATGTGTGGAATTCCTCACACTCCGGACCGCGGCGGGTCCGGAAAGATCTTGGCTCCGACGATCCCGCGCGGCTAAGTTGATCGGCCGGGCGTCGCGATGGGCTGAGTGTCTTGCCGCGCCTTGTGGATTCACGTGTGGGGACTGGGAGGATGTCGGGTCATGAGCCGCGCGTTTGCACGCTTCTTCATATTGTTGTTCGTAAGCTTCTCGGCGCTCTTGCTTGCCTGCCACGAAGAGAGCACAGGACCCGAAGAAACACAGCTCCTCAAGCTCGAGTTCCTCGACAACACGCAGGTCGAGTTCGATCCGACCGTGGGCACGACGACGATCGTCGTGCAGTTCGTGGCGCGCAACGCGCACAACGTCCCGCTCGAGAGCGACGACCTCACCGTGGAGCTGCGCATCAACGGCGAGCGCGTCGACGTCGAGGGCATTCTCAAAGAAGACTCCGAGCAGCTGCGCACGAGTACCTATCTGACGCTGGTTCTGGACGCCAGCTACTCGATGCTCGAGCAGGAACCGCCCGCGTTCGGCCCCATGCTGGCAGCCGCGCGCAAGACGGTGGCTTCCGGCCGCAAGCTGTACGCCGACCGTCCCGGGGTCTTCGACTGGTCGCTGTACTGGTTCAGCGACCGCATCTTCACGCCGTTGGAGACGACGTCCGGCACGCAGTGGGGCGAAACCGACATCGAACGCATCCCTGCGCCGCGACCGGGAACGTTCACGAAGCTGTACGCCGCCCTCGAGGTCGCGGTCGAGGAGTCCAAGCTGTTCGCCGAGGAGTTCGCCAACGACGCGCGCGACCAGCACATGATCGTCGTCCTCTCCGACGGCGCCGACAACTACAGCTGGTTCCCCAACACCGACATCACCGGCACCGGAACTGCCGGAACGAACCGCTCTTACAAGTACTTTGGATATCGCGCCACCTCGCAGTCGAAGATCGTCGATCTGATCCGCAGCCACCCGTCGCTGCGGCTGAACGTCATCGGTCTGGGCTCAGCGGTGCGAGACGAAGAGCTGCGCAGCCTCGCGCAAGCGGGCAAGGGCACCTACTTCAAGAACCCCAAATCCGACCAGCTCGACAAGGTCTTCGATCGCGTGGCGTTGGAGCTCACGTCGATCCAAACGCGCGGCGCCACCGTGCCACTGCCGTCCGGCGATTATCGATTGGACGTCGTCGTGCGTCAGCGTGGCGCAAACGCCAAAGCGGTCCACTCCCTGGAGTTCCACGGCGGCGACGCCGCAGCCGGTCCGCGTTGATTCGAAAATCCATTGCCTCCCCGCGGGACGGTCGTGATGATGAGACTTCCCCGCGCGAACCGAGCGCGGGCGGGGAAGGATCGCGTGCATGGCCGAGGCTGAGCCCTTCAACGGTTCGTCGGACGATTCGACCACTCCACCCAACTCCGACGAGCGCTACCGCGCACAGTTCACCGGCACCGGGAACGACTACTTCGAGATTGCGTTGATCAACTGGTTGTTGATGTTGGTCACGCTCGGTCTGTTCACGGCGTGGGCACGCATTCGCACGTATCGCTTCTTCTACGCGTCGACGCGTCTCGGCGGACACGAGTTCCGTTTCACAGGTGAGGGCGGGCCGCTCTTCTGGGGAATCCTTCTCGCGGCTGTCCTGCTGGGCAGCATGCAGTTGCTCTTCGGCGTCGTCTTCGAGTTCTCCGAGCCCGCCGTCGCCATCGTGCTCGCCGTGTTCTACGCTCTGCTGCTCGATTACCTCGGGCACTACGCGTACTTCCGCTCGCGGCGCTACCGGTTCGCACACACGACGTATCGTGAGATTCGTTTTCGGCTGCTGGGATCGCCGAGCGAGTTCGCCATGGGAGCCCTCGTGCGCTCGATCGGCATGGTTCTGACGCTGGGTCTCCTGTATCCGCTGTACCGGAACTACGTCTACCGCTCGATCTACAACAACTTGCGGTACGGAAACCTGCGCTTCCGCTACACTGGAGATGACGACGAGTACATGCGCGTGGTGATCCCCGGCTTCATCGTCGTGCTCTTCACCCTGGGCGTGTACTACTTCTGGTGGTACCCGCGCGTCTACACGTACTTCGTCGATCACCTGTACGTGGAGAATTCGCGCCTGCAGACTTCGGAGATCTCCGCCGGGGACCTGTTCAATCTGCGCGTTGGGAACTACCTGTTGACGGTCCTGACCTTGGGACTGGGTGCGCCGTTCGCAGCCGTGCGATCGGCACGCTTCTTCGTCGACCGCCTGACGCTGGAAGGAGCGCTGAACCTGGATGACGCCGTGCAGAAGCAGCGCGCCCGCGCGTCCACGCTGGGCGAGGGCATGATCGAAGAGCTCGACATGGACGTGGACCTGGGCTTCTGACACGATCCTCCCGTGAACTCCAGCAGCAGCCATTGGGAGGGCGACGCGACCCTTTTCGACGGGGTCTCCGCCCGTCCGCAGACCGTGCGCCTGCGTATCGACGCCGCGGGAATCGTTCTCACCGTGGGCGCACAGACATTTCCCGTGGCGCGTGAGAAAGTCTTCGTTCGAGAGCGACATCGACGGGAGTCGGCGCGACTCGAGATTCCACTGTACCCCGAGGGCGCCATTCTGGTTCGTGACGCCGGAGCGATCGGAACCCTCGACGTTCTCGGATACCGCCTCGGATCCGGTCGCCGATCTACGGGTCCCACTGTCAAACGGCTGGCGGCGTTCTTCGTCGCGCTCGTCCTCCTGCTCGTGCTGTTCTTCACCTGGGGCGTGGATCGCATTGCCGACATCGGGGTGCGTCTCGTGCCCGAGGATGTCGAACGCGAGCTGGGCCAGGCGGTGTACCGCGCCCTGGTCGACGAGGCGCGTGTGGTCCGCAACCCCGACATGAACCGTGCGCTCGCGTCGTGTGGCGAAGTCGTGCGCGAGTTCGGGGCGCGTGGCGCCGAACAGGTCGTCATCTCGGTCGTCGACGATACGTCGATCGTGAACGCGTTCGCTCTGCCAGGCGGGCGCATCGTGCTCTACCGCGGGATTCTCCAGCTGCTCGAAACCGAGGACGAGCTCTTGGGTTTGCTGGCGCACGAGCTGGGGCACGTGCACCACCGTCACGGCATGCGGCACGTGGCGCGCAAAGCCGTCCTGGGCTTCGTGTTCGCTACCCTGTTCGGCGAAGCGAGCGGCATCGCGGCCGTGCTGATCGACAACGGTGCGGTCCTCGTCGAGCTGGCGTACGGGCGCAAGGAAGAGGAGGCGGCGGATGTCTTTGCGCTGCAGGCGATGCAGCGCGCCGGCCTGGACGCGCACGGTCTCGTGTCGCTGTTCGAGAAGCTCGACGGAATCGAGACCATCGAGATCCCGGAGATACTCTCCACGCATCCCACGACGTCGTCTCGCATCGAATCGCTGAGGGGCCGTCTCGACGATGCGCCCGCGCGCGCGCGCCCCCCGGTGTTCTCGCCCGACGAGTGGCGCGTGCTGACCGGCCATGCAGCCGCGTCGTCCGAGCGCTCACCTTGACAAACGCGCGTCCGAGGCACACCATGTTCGCCACCGCACCGGAGTCACGAGGTGTATTCGTGTCCGGTTTCGACCCCGTTCCCGCACCCGAAACCCAGCCCCTGAACACGCGACCGCGTGGCTCGACTCAACACGACCAAGAAACCGTGGGGTGCATCATGAAGAATTCGCGCCGCTGGATCTCAACGTTCGCTCTGGCCACGTGCGCATGGCTCGTCGGTGCCGGGCAGGCAAGCGCCATGTGCTGCCCGATCCCGTGCGATGGCTGCTGGATCGAGTCAGCTGGCCAGCTGAACCTCGTCGTGGTCGACCGCCAGGCGGGGCGCGTGCAGCTCGTCCCGAACATTCGTCTCGTCGGTCAGGCTCAGGACTTCGCCCTCATCGTTCCCACGCCGACGGTACCCTCGTTCGACGTTGCTCCCGCGAGCGTTTGGGAAGAGCTCACGCTGATGACCGCCCCGGCGCCGGCGGGCACGAGCTCGGGTTGCGGAGGCGCGGAGCAGGTCGTCGCCGTCGATACAGGGACCAACGATCCGACCGACGAAGCCGGGCGCGTCGGCGTGATCGTTCAGGAAACGGTGGGTGCCTTCCAGGTCACCGTGCTGGAAGCCACCGACCCCAACGCCCTGATCGACTGGCTGGTCCAGCATGACTTCCCGTTGGACGGTGCCGACGCGTCGCTGTTCGAGCCCTACATCGAGCGCCAGTGGGTGTTCACGGCGATGAAGCTGGATCCCATGCAGGCCGTCATGCCGCGCGGTGGCTGGAACACCAACGTCGATCCGGTGCGCATGACGTACACGGCGGAGAACTTCGAGATGGCGCTGCCCCTCATGTCGGTCAACCGCGCCGCGCGCATGCCCGTGTCGGTCTACGTCGTCGACGACCATCGCATGGACCTCGACGGCTTCGAAACGCTCTACGCCAATCGCGTGACGCCTGCCGAGCACAACGCAATCGTCCAAAAACACCCTGGAATGCAGGACTTCGTGGCGCCGTATCGCTGGTTGACGCGGCTCGACCGGACGTTCCAGCTGGAAGACGCCATGGATGCCTCGGTGTATCTGGAGCGTGCACGTTTCAACCGCGAGTTCCAGCGCGTGCGGCAGGCTCGCGGCACCGTCTCGTTGGAGATGCTGCTCCTCGTCGTCGGCCTGACGGGCATGGCCCGCCGGGCGCGGCACCGGCGTAGCGTTCGCTGAGTCCGGCGGCGCGTGCCCTAGCGTTCACTGAGTGCGGCGGGCTCTGCGCGCAAGCGTTCGAGAACGCTGCGCGCATTCTCGAACTCCGGATCGACCTCGAGCGCCTTTTCGTACCAGGCGATGGCCTCGTCGCGCCGCCCGGCGGCCAGATGGAACTCGCCCGTGCTGTCGTACAGGTTGGCCGCCGTGGGGTGCAGCTCGCGCGCGAGGTCGAGCAACGCCAGGCCGGCTTCCAGCGCGCCCGCGCCACGCAGTCGATACGCGCGCCAGTTCAGATCGCGCGCGCTGCCGGCGCCCTCGGGCTCCATCGCGTGCACGTGCGCCAGCTGAGTGCGCGCCTCGTCGACGTTTGCCGAGGCAAGGTGTGCCACGACGGCGTCGAGACGTGCCCTCATCGAGCGCGGGTACCGTGCGCGCGCCCATTCGGCGGCATGCACCGCCGCGCCGCCCTGCTCCTCCACCACCTGGCGCGTGACGAACTCCGAGATCTCGTCGGTGAAGTCCGGGTAGATGCGAGCGCCCGCAAAGCGACGCTCGAGCTTGGTCAACAGCGGCTGCAGCTGGCTCAGCGTGCCGTACGTCGGCCACGCCAGCTGACGCGAATCGTTCGACCAGGTGCGATTCCAGTGCTCGCGGAGCGTACGAATGGTCTGCTCGATGGCGGGAGCAAACCTACGTGTCGCCGCAACGTCGGCATCGTTTTCGTACGCGTCGATGTACGCCGCGAAGAGCTCCAAGGCGCCGCCGGCATGCACGCCGCTAAGCGCGGCGGGGTTGGCGCGCGCGACGACGTCTCCCATGAACGAGCCGGCGATGGGCAGCGGCGATCCCGCCACGGGATGCCTCCCTTCGTCGATCCGCCGGGCCGTCGCCTCGCGATCGTCTCCATTGAAGGCGTCGGCAAGAACTCCGTTCACATAGCGGAACGCCGCGTCGAGCTCGGAGTCCTCCGTGGTCATGGCGCGCCCGTAGCGATCGTAGTGCGGCAAACCGCTGTCGAAGACCGCCTGCATGGCGTCGTGGACACGCTGCTCGTTGTCGTCGGTGGCGTACACCTGGGGGTTGTACCCCTCGTTCATGAGCAGCTGGTACAGCAGGCTCGCGTACGGCTGCCAGCCACCACCTTCGTAGTTCATCGCGGCCGCAATGGCGAGCTGCTCCGAGGGCACGTACATGAAGAAGGTGCGCGTTTCGGCCTGGCCGCCCGTGTGGCGCACCGTGAAGTGGCCGTTCACCGAGCGCACGCCCCATCCCATCCCATAGCCGGTCTCGCGTCCATCGCGCGTCACCATCGGTGTCCACATGAGGTCCATCATCTCGGGCGACAGCACGTTGCCGTCCCGCAAGCCCTCGGCGAAGCGCAGCAGATCCACGACCGTGCTCCGTGTTCCGCCCGCCGCGAAACGACTGCTGATGTCGACGAACTCGGACGGGATGACGTCACCGTCGGCGCCCGGCTGATAGCCGCGCACGCGATTCGGGATGATGACGTACGGGTCGTCCATGCGCGTGTCTTCCATGCCCAGAGGCTCCCAGAGCACGCGCTTCATGTAATCGCCGTACGGCTCGCCCGACGCGCCCTCGATGACGGCTCCAAGCAGGTTGTAGCCGTAGCTGGAGTAGTTGTAACGCGTGCCGGGTTCGGCCACGAGATCGAAGTCCTCGAACACCGCAATCGACTGACGCGTGTTCTTGTGCTCCTTGAAGTGGCCTTCGAGGTCGTAGTTCCGGTAGTGGCTGATGCCGCCGAGATGGCCGAGAAGCTGGCGAACGCGTACAGGCCATTGTTTGCGCGGAAAGTAAGGCACGTAGGTCTGAACCTCGGCGTCCAGGTCCAGCTTGCCATCCTGCGCCAGTCGCAGCGCGCCCATCGCGGTCATCGGCTTCGTGACCGAGGCCAGTCGATAGGCGGAAACGTCTTTGGCGGGGACCTCGTTCTCGACATCGGCGTAGCCGAAGCCGTCGGCCCACGTCGACGTGCCGAACATGAAGCCGATTGACAAACCCGGCGCAGGATCGCGTTGGATCCGGTCCTCGGCATAGCGCCGAAAGGCTTTGATCGCTGGACCGTGGCGCGCGGGCTCGCTGGCCTCGGCCGCCGCCGTGAACATCCACAACGCTCCCGCGAGCGTGATGACCATCCGATGCATTCCCGTCGAGCGCTGCACGGCAAGTCTCCCATCGTGCGGGCGCGCGCCCTGAACGCGCACGTGAAAACAGACGTAGCTCGTTGAACTCTCATCTTACCGCATTGCCACGGAGCGTGTCGTATCGGATACTCGCGGGCGAGTCTCCCCCCCGGATGTGCACTGCTCTTGCGAGGTGTCGCGTTGATCGAGCTGTTCGACTCCCGGGTGCACCGCGAGCGTCTCCTGGCCGCGCGCGCGTTCGTCGAGTCGTTCTCACCCAGCACCGAGCTGCTCCTGGTGGGCGCGACGCGCGACGCGCTGGACGATTTCGTGCGCATCGAAATCGCGCCGCACGGTGCCACGTTCGGCCTGCATCGCTTCAGCCTGACACAGCTGGCCTCGCATCTCGCCGCGGGGGCTCTCGCCGCGTCGAAGCGCGCTCCCGCCACCCGCTTGGGCACCGAGGCCGTGGCTGCGCGCGCGGCGTTCGAGGCCGCGACACGCAACGAGATGCCGCGTTTCGCCGAGGTGGCGCGTTTCCCAGGCTTTCCGCGCGCTTTGGCGGCGACGCTCGCCGATCTGCGACGTGCCAACGTGGAGCGCACTTCGACCTCCGGAGCGGAAGGCGCAGCGATTCCGGCGGACTTCGCCGCGCTCCTCGGGCACTACGCGTCGGCTCTGGAGACCGCGGGCATCGCGGACCACGCGCTGATCCTGCGCCTGGGCCGAGAGGGGATCGACCACGACGAGAATGCGCGTTGGCGCCAGATGCCGATGCTGTTTCTCGACGTCGCGCTCCATGATCCGCTCGAGCGCGATTTCGTGCGCGCGTTGTGCGCGCATGCGCCGCGATGCTTGGCCACGCTGCCTTCCGACGATGCGGCAACGCTCGCGGCATGGGTTGCAACCGCTCGGCGCCCCGGCGCCACGCAGACCGCAACGGGCAAGCACGAGGCGTCGAACCGGCGGTCGCGCGCCGACAGGTCCGACCGCCGAGCCGTTGCACCACGGGAAGACGGAACGAGCTTGGAGCGGCTGCGCGCGCATTTGTTCTCCGAAACGCTGCCACCGGAGCGCGCGACGGACGACAGCGTCAAGTTTTTCTCCGCACCCGGGGAGGGCCGCGAATGCATCGAGATCGCGCGCCTCGTTCACCAGGAGGCCGCGCGCGGCGTGCCGTTCGACGCCATGGCCATCGTTCTGCGGGCGCCCGACGTGTACTCCACGTTTCTCGACACGGCGCTCCGACGCGCAGACGTCCCCAGCTGGTTCGCGCGTGGCACGCAGCGTCCCGATCCCGCGGGGCGTGCGTTCCTCGCGCTGCTCTCCTGCTGCTGCGAGGGGCTGTCGGCGCGCCGCTTTGCGGAGTACCTGTCGTTCGCGCAGGTCCCCCAGCCCGAACCGAACGGTGCACCGCCGCAGCAGCGCGACGTGTGGGTGCCTCCCGATGCCGACGAGCTGGGGGCCGCAACCGCTCAAGCCCAGCTGCGCACCAAGGGCATCGAAGCCGCGCCCGTGCCGGCCGAGGGTGTGCAGCTGACGTTGTGGGGATCCGACGATGACGCGTCGCAGACATCCGAAACGCCCGTCGAGGCCGCGTCGCCGCGTGACGCGACATCGACGAATGCGACAACGAGCACTGCGCCACCACCGCCGGCCGACGACGACGCGACGCCCGCGTTGGAAGGCACGCTGCGCGCGCCATGGAAGTGGGAGGAGCTTCTCGTCGAGGCGGCGGTCATCGGCGGCAAGGAGCGCTGGCGTCGCAGGCTCAAGGGGCTCTCGCGCGAGCTCGCGCTGCAACGCGACGCGCTGCGCGACGTGGAGCCCGAGTCGCCGCGGCTGCCGGCGTTGGAGCGTGACCTCGCCAACCTTGGCCACCTCGAACGCTTTGCGCTGCCCATCATCGAGGTTCTGGACTCCTGGCCCGAGCGCGCCACCTGGGGCGAGTGGGTCACGCATCTGATGCAGCTCGGGCCGCGCGTGCTGCGTCGTCCCGACCGGGTGCTGGCGGTGCTGGGCGAAATGCAGCCCATGGCCCACGTCGGACCGGTTGCGTTGGACGAGGTCCGGGAGGTTCTGGAACTGGCGCGTGCCGCACACCAGGTCCACGTGCGCCGCGCGCCGGAAGATCTCCTCCTCCGCGCGCTGCGCCATGCAGCCCATCACGCCCAGCACCAGCTCGGGTCGCCGCTCCTTGGCGCGCCGCAGCGCGCCGAGCCACGAGTACACCCGCTCCTCGGCGTGCTCGCGCCCGGAGCAGGTGTTGAAGAGGACCACGTCCGCCGCCTCCATCGAGTCCGTCAGCCGGTAGCCGCGCTCGCGGAAGCGCCCCTCGACCAGCAGCGAGTCGTACTTGTTCATCTGGCACCCGAAGGTGACCAGATGGATGCTGGGAAGGACGCCGGGCACGTGCTAGCCGCCGCCGTCGTCGCCCACGACCGTCTTCGAGAGGTCGA
>JBFJHN010000019.1:0-11950 GCA_041613275.1 Candidatus Krumholzibacteriia bacterium
AGCTGTTCGGACACGAGAAGGGATCGTTCACGGGCGCGGACCGTGACCGACGCGGATACTTCGAGCTCGCCCATCGCGGCACGCTGTTCCTCGACGAGATCGCCGAGATGCCGCCGAACGTGCAGGTGAAGCTGCTGCGCGCGGTGCAGGACCACCGCATTCAGCGGGTCGGCAGCGAGAACGAGATCGAGATCGACGCGCGCGTCATCGCCGCGACCAACCGCGACCTGGACGAAGAGATGCGCGCCGGACGCTTCCGACCCGATCTGTACTACCGGATTGGCGTGGTGACGCTGTCCATCCCGCCGCTGCGCGATCGCCGCGAGGACATTCCGAAGCTCGCCGAAGACGCGTTGGAGAACCTGGCCGCACGGCTCGGCCGCAGCGCGCTGCGGTTCCAGCCCGATGCTGCGCGGGCGCTCGTCGAGTACGACTGGCCGGGCAACGTACGCGAGCTGGTCAACGTCGTCGAGCGCGCGGTGCTGCTGTGCACCGGCAAGGGTGTGGGCTTGAGCGACCTGCCGCAGAACATCGTCAAGGGCGTGCGTGCGGCGGCGCCCGGCAACGCCGGCAGCACGACGGCAGGGTCCGCGAACGGGTGGCTGGACAAGCCGCTGCGCGAGGCGCGCCGAGCCGTCCTGGACGCCTTCGAGCGTGAGTACATCGTTGCGCAGCTCAGGGAGACACGCGGTCGGGTGGGCGAGGCCGCGCGCCGCGCGGGCATCACGCCCCGATCGCTGTTCGACAAGATGCAGCTCTACGGGCTACGCAAGGAGGATTTCAAGCGCTGACCGGAAGGCCCCGGTGGGTGGGCGGGGTGAAAGCGCGTCAGCGCGAGCCTACCCCCTTGGGCGTCGGCTCGCGCTATCGCGACCTCTGAACTGCTGCGTTCGTACGTACCGCTCCCCTTCGCAAGCGCCGCGCCGACCTCGGACGCTTACTCCACGGATCCGACGGGGCGCGCACTTACCGCACACGACTGCTCGTGCAACGCTGTCGCAGGCGCGCCGATCCGCGCGGTTTCGGAACCCCGAATTCCGAGGAACCGGAAGCCCGCGACCGGATTCCTTCCGGCGCGTGCGCGTCGGTGCTCCCCGGGCGGCGCAAATCCTTGTTCCGGGGCGACTTCGCTTTCACACGGGGTTCGGTCCGGAGGTTGCATTTTCGCCCGCACGACGGTGGCTCGGGTCGTCGTCGCGGGACGCGCATCTGCTCTGGCGAGCAGTTCCAACGTTTTTGGTCCATCAGACAGCGATCCCGAGCCGGTCCGTCCTCGGCGTGACACCCACATCCCCAGGCCTTCCGCAAGCCCTCGCCTCTGCTGAGGTCTTGCGAAGGCCTGGTTCTTCTTTCGGACGCCGCCGGCCGCGGCTGCTTGACAGGGCCGTGATTCCCTGGATAGTCCTTCGAAGTCGTCCCTGGGATTCGTGTTTGCGGGAGCGGGGTGGGTGCATGGTTGCCGAGACGCGATGGTGGGGCGATTTCACCGTTCCCAAGGACAGCACGCTCCGCTGGCAGATCGGTCCCACGACGCTGTGGATCCATCGGACCGCGCGGGACTGGCGTCTCGCGTCGCTGTCCGGCAGCGACCCCTTCGACAGCCGACTGGGCATTGCCGAGCCGCTCCGAGAGGGCGACGAGCGTCCCGCCGAAGGGACCGTGACCCGCTACGCGCTGCGCGACGAGGACGATACGGTGCATCTCGTCCCGGCGCACGCCGATCGCCCCGTGATCGTCAACGCCGAGAGGCCTTTCTTCCTGCCTCCCGGCGAGGAAGCCACGCTGTACATCGGCACGCCGCTTTGGGTGCGGATCCTCGTGGGCCGGCGTGCGGTGGAGCTGACCGAGCTGCCGCTGTTCCGGCCGTCGGACACCTGGTTCGGCCCGAACACGCTCAGTGGCGAGCTGTGCTACGCCGCGCGGACGACGGCGCGGCTGCAGCTCGAGAATCTCCCGCTGCGTCCGCACCGCGCGGTGTCGGCGGCGCGCATCCGCAATCGCGCCAACACGAGCCTGCCCCTCGAGAAGCTCAAGCTTCCGGTGAAACATCTGTCCATCTATTGCTCCGAGGCGGGTCACCTGTGGACCGAGCAGCTCACGCTCGAAAGACAGGCCGACTCCGAGCATGCCAACGTGCGCCTGGACGGCAAGCCGACGCGCATCGTCGGTGCGGTCACCTTCGTATCGCCGCCACGCGAGAAGATTTCGAAGGGCTTCCTGGTCGAGACGTTTGGCGGCTTCTTCGCCAAGAAACCGGAGAAGAAAGATGAACGCGTTCCTCGAAAAGCTGCCGCTCCCGCAGATCCTGACGGCCGAGCTGATGTTTGACATCGTTCGCGCCTTGCTGACGTTCGTCGGTGGGCTCATCCTGGCGCGCCTGGTGAGCGGTGC
The DNA here is from genome assembly GCA_041613275.1 of Candidatus Krumholzibacteriia bacterium. Classification (GTDB taxonomy): domain Bacteria; phylum Krumholzibacteriota; class Krumholzibacteriia; genus JBFJHN01. The sequence continues at coordinate 2,392 of JBFJHN010000019.1, forward strand.
GGTCGGACGCACGCTGCAGCGGCGCATGTCGCGCCAGGAGTCGATGCTGGTGCGGCGCTTGACGTTGTACGTGCTCGGCGGTTTGGTCGTGGCATCGACGCTGCACCAGCTGGGATTCCAGCTGGGCGTCCTTCTGGGGGCTGCGGGCATCTTGACCGTGGCTCTGGGGTTCGCATCGCAGACGTCGGCGTCGAACCTCATCAGCGGTTTGTTCCTGATCGCGGAGCGGCCGTTCGTCGTTGGCGACCTGCTCGACGTGGGAGGCAAGGTCGGCGAGGTGCTCTCGATCGACCTGCTGTCGGTCAAGCTGCGCACCTACGACAACCTCATGGTGCGCGTGCCCAACGAGCAGATGATCAAGTCGACGGTGGTCAACTTCACGCGCTTCCCGATCCGCAGGCTCGATCTGCAAATTGGAGTTGCCTACAAGGAAAGCACCGAGCGCGTGCGCAAGCTGCTCATGGAAGTCGCCGATCGCAATCCGCTGTGCCTCGAGGAGCCGAAGCCGCTGTTCATCTACAAGGGCTACGGCGAATCGGCGCTCGAGATCCAGTTCTCCGTCTGGGCGAAGCGCGAGAACTTCTTGCCGTTGCGCAACAGCATCCAGGAAGAAATCAAGGAAGCCTTCGACGCACACGGGATCGAGATCCCCTTCCCCCACCGCACGCTGTACGCCGGCAGCGTGACCGACCCCTTCCCCGTGCGCGTCGTCGACGAGGCGCGCATGCAGCCGAACTAAGGCGCGACGCGTCGCCGAGAGCGGAGGAATCGCATGCCGTTGCAGGATCGACTCAATCAGGTCGCGCCGGTGCTCGACACGCGGCTGTTCGATATCTCGGGCACGCCGATCACGGTGGCCACGCTCATCGTGCTGGCGCTGCTGCTCGGAGCCACGTTCATCATCTCGTGGGCGGCACAGCGGGCGACGATGCGCGCGATGCGTCTGCGAAAGATCACCGACGAAGGCACCGTCGGAGTCGTTCAGCGCCTTCTGCACTACGCCATCATCGCCACCGGTGTGGCCGTCGGTCTGCAGACCGTCGGCGTGAAGCTGAGCGCCCTGTTCGCCGCGGGCGCGGTGTTCGCCATCGGACTGGGCTTCGCCATGCAGAACATCATGCAGAACTTCGTCGCGGGCGTGATCCTGCTTATGGAGCGAGCCATCAAGCCGGGCGACATCCTGCAGGTGCAGGATCGCTTTGTGAAGGTGCGCAACATGTCCATTCGCACGACGACCGTGCGCACGCTCGACGACGAGGAGATCATCCTGCCCAATTCGATGCTGGCCCAATCCGCCGTGACGAACTACACGCTGCGCGATTCGTACTACCGCGTGCGCTGCAACGTCGGGGTGGTCTACGCCTCGGACCTGGCGTTGGTGCGCAAGACGCTCGAGGAGGTGGGGGAGAGCCTCGCCTGGCGCAGCAGCTTCCGCGAGCCGGTCATCCAGCTCATGGGGTTCGGCAGCTCGTCGGTCGACTACGAGCTGTCCGTGTGGGTGGAGGACCCCTGGAGGGTGCGTCACTACAAGTCGGCGGTGTACGAGGCGATGTGGACGGCGTTCCAGAACGCAGGCATCGTCATCGCCTTCCCGCAGCTCGACGTGCACCTCGATCCGCCGGTGATGCAATCGCTCGAGGGCCTGCGTCGCACCGGCTGAGCGGCGCGTCTCAGCCGAACCAGCCCTTGCGCTTGAAGAAAACCACCAGGAGCCCCGCGAGCACGATCATGAGCGTGAGCGCGAACGGATAGCCGTAGCGCCAACCGAGCTCGGGTAGGTTCCAGGGCGACGCGGTGTCGAAGTTCATGCCGTAGAGACCGGCGATGAACGACAGGGGGATGAATATCGTCGCGATCATCGTCAGCACCTTCATGACCTCGTTCATGCGATTGCTGATGCTCGACATGTAGAGGTCCATGAGGCCGGAGCTGAGCTCGCGCTGGCTCTCGATGAGATCGTTGAGCTGTACGACGTGGTCGTAGCAGTCGCGCAGGAAGATCTGGGTGTTGTTCGAGACGAGCTCGCTTTCCTCGCGTGTCAACGTGCTGAGCGCCTCGCGCAACGGCCAGACGGCGCGGCGCAGCGTCATGAGGTCGCGTTTGACCTCGCGCAGCCGCGCTACCGACTCCTGGCGCGGGTCGGCCAGGATCTCGCGTTCCAGCTCTTCGAGGCGGTCGTTGTAGCTCTCGACGACGGGGAAGTAGGCATCGACGACCGCGTCGATGATGGCGTAGGCGAGGTAGTCGGCGCCGCCGCCGCGGATGCGCGCTCGTCCCGCGCGCAGGCGCTGCCGCACCGGATCGAGACAGTCGCCCTCGTGCTCCTGGAACGTGACCACGAAGTCGCGGCCGAGAAAGACGCTCACCTGCTCGGTGTCCAGCCGGCCTGCCGAAAGAGGCATGCGCACGACGATGAAGTAGGAGTCCTCGTAGGACTCGATCTTCGGACGATGCTCGACGTTCAGAACGTCTTCGAGCGCCAGCGGGTGAAGATGGAACAACGTGCCGATGGATTCGAGCGTCTTGGCATCGCCCAGCCCGTCGACATTGAGCCAGGTCACGGCATGCGCCGCACGCAGAGCGGACACGCGATCGAGCGCAGGCTCCTTTTCTTCCACGAGCTCGTCGGTGCCATAGGCGACGAGCTGAAGCGCCGGCGGTGGAGCGGCCGGGTCGACGTGCAGCGTCCCGGGAGACGTTCCCGGTGCCTTGCGCTTGCGAATGCCTGCCATTGGGTTGCGCACAGCCACCTCCTCGGGGTCAGGGCGAGTTGGGCGAGCCGGCGCGGTCTTCGTGCTCGGTGGTATTGAAGGTATACGAGTTGACCACGCCGCCGTCGTCGAAGCGTACGACCAGGTCGCGCGTTCTGGCGCGCCCAAACAGCTTGTAGCGGTAATGGCCGTACGTCCACGTGGTCTTGCCGTCCTCCACGCCGATGCGCCAGGGATTGCCGAACATGCGTTGGATCTCCGTGCGCGTGGTCTCACCGATGACGATCGAATTCACCGGGGCCACCGGAAACTTGGCGCCGACCGTGGCACAGCCGCTCACGATTCCGGCGACGACCACACCGCCCCAGAAGCCACCAGCACGAAGCGTTCGCTTTCTCATCGCAACGTCACTCCCCGAAGAGGTGGGCGACGACCACGCGGCGATGCGGTCGCTCGCGGTGCTCGTACAGATAGATGCCCTGCCAGGTGCCGAGCGTCGGCGCGCCGTCGCGCACCGGAACGCTGACGCTCGTGAGCGTCAACGCCGACCTCACGTGTGCCGGCATGTCGTCGGGTCCTTCGGCCGTGTGGCGGAACAGCGCGTCCCCGGGCGGGACCAGGCGGCGCAGAAAGCGCTCCAGGTCGCGCATCACCTCGGGATCCGCGTTCTCCTGCACCAGCAGCGACGCCGACGTGTGCTGCACGTGCAGCGTCAGAAGCCCGCTGCGGATGCCGGTCGACCGTACCCAGTCGACCACGGGCGCGGTGAAGCCGAGCGCGCCGTAGCCGCGCGTCTCGAAGCGAAATTCGTGGATCTCTTGCCGCATGCCGCCTCGGTGATGTTCTCGACCCGACGCGCCGAGGGTACCCGGCAGGGCCGCGGTTCTACAACCGCGGGCACCCACGACAAGAGCCGCGCCGAGGCGCGGCCCTTCCTGCCCAGCTCGGTCGAAGGTCGAACCACGGCCGCTCAGCGGCCGGACAGCGACACCGTGATCCCCCAGCTCTGCGCGTCGCGGGGGCGGCGCGCGTTCCAGGACTGGAACGAATGCGAATCGTCGGTCTCGTAGAACACCTCGTACGTACCGGCCTCGAGCAGCAGCTCACCGTCGTAGACGCGGTTCTTGCGCGCGCCTCCGGCGTGCCGGCTGTTGCGCCACGTCATCTCCCAGACGATCTCGTGGGTGTCGACGTTCTCGATGTAGCCGTAGTCGTACATGCGGCGATCGACGCCCTCGCCCAGCGCATAGACGCGGACGCTTGTCGCCTGGTCGAGCGTGAAGCGCTCGCTCAGCATGCGGTCGTCTCCGACGCGCACGATGCTCACCAGCACATCGGGGTTCTTCGCGACGTCGCTCTTTTCCATGAGCTCGAGATCGCGCTCCTTCATGCCGGGGCCGGCGTAGATCGCCATGCCCCAGCCTTCGGGGTCGAACGGCGCGCCGGAGTTCCATCGCCGGTACGAATGCGAGTCGTCGGTGACGTAGAACGCCACGTACTCGCCCTTGGGAAGCTCCACGCGTCCGTCGAACATACGGTTCTTCTCGGCTCCGCCGGCGTGCATGGTGTTGCGCCGTGTCATCTCCCAGACGATCTCGCTGCTACCGGCCTTCTGGATCCAGCCATAGTCCACGAACTCGCGATCGCTGTCCGAGTACTCGCCCAGCGCATGGATGACGATCTCGGCCTTCTTGTTCAGACGGAAGGGTTGCTCGAGAAAGTCGTAGTCTCTCGCGCGCGTGAGGTCGACCCGCGGCTGCGTGCGCTCGGGCATGTCGATCTTCTCGAATTGGCGCGCGTCGCGCGGGTTCGCGGCCGTCAGCGTGATCCCCCAGTTGAAGGGATCGAACGGCGGCATGGCGTTGAACTCCTCGAACGAGTGCGAGTCGTCGGTGCCGTAGGTCAGGACGTACTCGCCCGCATCCAGTCGCACGACGTCTCGAAACATCTTGTTCTTGTCGGCGCCGCCAGCGTGCTCCGTGTTGCGGTGCGTCATCGACCACACGCGCTCCTGCGTGCGCGCATCGACGATCCAGCCATGGTCGGCGCCGTGATCCCAGTCTTCGGGAAGCTCGATGAGTGCGTAGATGTGCAGGTCCATGGCCTGCTTCAGCCGGAAGGCGCTGCGAATGTACTCGCCGTCGCCCAGTCGGTTGTACTGCAGGAGCGCGCCGTCGATGTCGCCGGTGGGCTCGAAGATCTTGACGTCACGCGTTCCGACATCGTCGGTCGAAAGACGCACGTAGCAGTTGTCGAGCGCGCGGCGCGCCGTGCGGGAGCCACGATCGCTCCACGAATCCCAATCGTTGTCCCCGAACCAGTTGCGCCAACCGCGTCCCCCGAACCAGGAAGAGCCGCGGCCGCGCCAGCGCGGCGACGCGAAGGCGTACACCTCGTAGCGGCCGGCGGGCAGATTGATCGTTTCCTCGCTGCGTCGCAGCATGCGGTTATCGTCGACACGCTCCGTGTTGCGGCGATCCATCACCCACACCGGCTCGCGCGTGCTGGAGTCGAGGATCCAAGCGTATGCGGAGAGGTCGCGGCTGCCGCGCGGGCGCACGCCGACGGCGTCCACCGCCACCCGGGCGTCGCGCGGGAGCTCGAAGCCGACGGCGACCAGCTCGCCGAGCTCCAGGCCATCCACGTCGATGAACGGCTCCGCGCGTACGGCGCCGCTCCAGCCTCCCGCGACCAGGAGGGCGCTCACGGCCAAAACGGTCCGAACTGCGTAAATCCTTGACATGACGTCTCTTCCGGGATTGGGCCAGGGGGAATCGCTGGGGTCGCGCCCAGCGCCCGAGTTGAACTCCCCCGTGTTTACGAAAACCCTCGTACCCGTGTTGCCTCGAACCGCGCGACCGCGGACACGAGCGGACACGAAGCGTCTCAGGCTCGGGTGCTGCGCTCGAGGCTCTCGATGATGGGACACTCGACGACGGGGAGGTTTTCGTGACAGCCGTCGAGGAGGTGCATGAGCGCGCCGCGCATGGCGCGCAGATCGGCGATCTTCTCGTCGATGATCTCGATCTTGTGGTTGGCGATCTCGCGCACGTCCGCACATTCGGCGCGGCGGCTGGCGCGCAGGCGCAGGAGCTGGGAGATCTCCTCGAGCGTGAAGCCGAGCTCCTGCGCACGCTTGATGAAACGAATGCGCTGGACCGTCTCGGCCGAGAAGGCGCGATAGCCTGACGGACGGCGCTGCGGCGGGGGAATCAGGCCGCGCTTCTCGTAGTAGCGCACCGTGTCGGCGCGCACGCCCGCGCGGGCTGCGACCTCTCCGATGCGCAGATGCTCGGACATGAAGGGCTCCTCGTGGCGGCCGCGCCACCGTGGCGCTTTCGGCGGCGGGCCGTGACTCTGGAGCCGGGTCCAGGGTCACTCCACGTCTACGCGCGTTTCCCGCCCCGGGTTGCGCCTTGCGGCGCCACCCGCAGCAGGTGATATTGAAACTCACCGCGGGCGACGTGAAACGCATGCAGGTTCGTGCGCCTCGAGCATTGAATGCGCGCGGCGTCGTCGCGCCTTGCGACCGAGTTCGTTTCTTCCGGAGGTTCCACGATGCCCAGGTTGCCTCTCCCAAAGCGCGCGCCGGCGTCCATGCCCGGGCTGCTGCTGGGTCTCGTCCTTGGGTCCGCCGTTCCCGCGGCTGCACAGATCGACACGTCGCGGGCCGACTCCTTGTTCGGAGCCTCACAGTGGGAAGCTGCAGCGGCAGCTTACGCGACGCTCTCCCAACAGGATCCGAAGAACGGACGGGTCTGGTTCCAGCTGGGCTTCGCGCGTCATCAGGCCGGCGATCCCGCCGGCGCCGTCGAAGCGCTGGAGAAGGCCGAAGCGCTCGAGTTCGCACCGCAGCGCGTGCGTTATCGCTTGGCGCTCGCCGAGGCCGAGACCGGCAACACGCAGTCGGCGCTCGGCTGGTTGCGATCGGCCGTCGATGCCGGCTTCACCAACCTGGGAGTGTTGCGTACCGATGCCGGCTTGGAAGCGCTGCGCGACACGCCGGGGTTCGCCGCCGTCATGCAGGCGGCCGAGGCCGCGCACGTGTGCAGCCGCGAGCCGTGCCGCCAGTTCGACTTCTGGGTGGGAAGCTGGAAGGTGTTCAATCCGGGCGGACAGCGCGTGGGCACCAACCACATCCGGCGGGTCGAGAACGGCTGTGCGCTGCAGGAGAACTGGACCAGCGCGCGCGGCGGAACGGGAACCAGCATCAACTTCTTCCACCCCGGACGCGGTCGCTGGATGCAGACATGGTTCGACGGCAACGGCGGGATCATCGATCTCGAGGGGGAGCTGCGTGACGGCGCCATGCGCCTGGAAGGGACCCACTACGCCGCCGACGGAACGTTCGAGCTCATCCGCGGCACCTGGACGCCTCTGGCCGACGGACGGGTGCGGCAGTTCTTCGAACAGTCGCGCGACCAGGGGAGCACGTGGTACGTGTGGTTCGACGGCTACTACGAACGCATGGATTCCGACGCCCCCGGCAAATAACGGCCAAGCGCGGAGGTCGCAGGTGAAACGCATCGAGCTGCTGGACCTGGTCGCAACGCATGCCGCGTTTCCGTCGCTGCTGCAGAGTCTCGTGACCGGGACGGAGACGCGGCTGCTGCGTGCACGTGAAACGGATGCGCGCTGGTCGCCGCTCGAGATCCTGGCGCACATCGCCGACGAAGAGATCGAAGATTTCCGGCCGCGCGCTCAGGCGGCCGCGTTGGAGAAGCCTCTGCCGTGGGCCATCGACCCGCCCGCGTGGGTCGTCGAGCGCAAGTACAACGAGCAGGAGCCCAGCGCCGTCCTGGAGCGCTTCGCGCAGGAGCGTGCCGACTCGTGCGCCTGGCTGCGCACGCTGTCTGCCGCGCAGCTCGGCCGCGCGCTCGAGCACCCGACGTTCGGTCGCATGCGCTGCGGCGACTTCATCGCCTCCTGGCGCATGCACGACCTGCTGCACCTGCGGCAGCTGACCACCGCGCTCGCCGTCCTGAACGCGCGTGCGCTGGAAGGTTGGCGCACGGAGTACGCCGGGCGCATTCCCGAAGCCACGTAGAACCCGCGTGTCTTTTCACGGGAGAGCGAGCTTGCGTGCCTGCACCGGCACCTCGCCCGCGTCGCTGCGCCGCACGAAGCTCAGGCGCACGTCGTCGAGCGCTGCGGCGTCGGGCGCACCCGAAGGCTTTTTCACCCGATACACCGCGAACGGATCGGTGATCACCTGGATGAGCATGTCGCCGGGACGCGGCTCGGTGAGGTTCAGCACCACGCGCAGGCCGCCTTCGACCCACTGGACGTCCTCGACCGCGATGGCATAGCCCCCGGTGCTCTTCTCGCCCTGATAGACGCACAGCACGAACGCGTCGTCGAACGAAACGGCCGGCACGCTGTCGTGGAAGGCGCTCTTCGAGAACCGCGCCCAGGATTCGTTATCCGCAAACACGCGGTACGCGAGCGCGTCGGTGCCGGACGACATGGAAGGTGGAGGCCCCAGGCCGCTCTTCGTGAGCAGCTCGAACTCCAACGGCTGTGGGGTCGAGCTTTGCTCGCAACCGCTCATGCCACCTCCAATGACGACAGAAACGCTCGCGGCCAGCACCAGGCTGGCCACGAAGCGTAGGCGTTGCGCGAGCGAACGACGCGAGCCGTTCGAGGTTGCGTTCAATTCGAGTCAATCCCTCCGGCGCTCGGCCAGCACGTAGGCGAGCTTGCGGGCGCTCACGAACACGGCACCCATGAACAGCAGGTTCAGCAACAGGCTCAACGAGCCACCGCCCGTGCCTGTCCAAGTCGGGATCGCAACCGCGAAGTTACCACAGTCGGGTGCATCGCCGCCGCCCTCCGCGATCTGGAAGCTGTAGGTCGCGCTCGTCGCGCGGTTGTCGTCGGCGTCGACGGCCTCGACGAAGTATGCGATCGTCGAACCCATGACCTGGCCCGGAATCGCGGCGCGATACTCGTCGGGTGCGCTCGGTTGCATCGGCAGGAGCGTCGGCGCGCCGCCGTTCACGCTGTAGCTGAGCGTCACCGCCTCCACGGAGGTTTCGTCCGTGGCCCACGCCGTTACCGCGTAGGGGCCGGCGGTGTCGGCGGTGTCGTCGCGACGCGTGACGAAGGCCACTTTGGGCGCAGGCGTCAGCGCCGCGGCGGCGTTCAGGCGTCCACCGCTCCAGGTCGTGCCTTCGAACGCGGGGACGGGGTCGGCGGCGCCCACCACACGCACGGCGACCTGCCGGTAACCGAGGTCGGCGTTCTGGGCCCACACCAGCGCGGCGACACCGCTCACGTGCGGCGTGGCCATCGACGTTCCGTTGAGCGAACGATACGAGTCGTTGGGCATGGTGCTCAGGATGTCGGCGCCCGGCGCCGCAAGGTCGACGCTCGTTGCGCCGAAGTTCGAGAAGCTGGCCAGGCGATCGTTGCGATCGGAGGCTGCCACCGCGATCACGTTCGCGACGTCGTAGCTGGCCGGGTACGTGGGCAGGGCGTCGTTGTCACGGCCGTCGTTGCCCGCGGCGGCGACGAACAGTGCGTTCTGATCGCGCGCAAACTCGATGGCCTCTTGCAACGCGCGCGAGAAACCGCCGCCGCCCCAGCTGTTGTTGAGCACGCGCGCACCGTTGGAAGCTGCGTACAGGATGGCCTCGATGGCGTCGTCGGCGCTGCCGCTGCCGTTGCCGCTCAGGAACTTGAGCGCCATGACCGACGCCTGCCAGTTGACGCCGACGACCCCGATCTCGTTGTCGCCGCTGGCGGCGATGGTGCCGGCCACATGGGTTCCGTGACCGTTGTCGTCCTTGGGATCGCTGTCGTTGCCGGCGAAGTCCCAGCCGAAGACGTCGTCGACGAAGCCGTTG